>CAYJMO010000025.1:0-5488 GCA_964371365.1 uncultured Oscillospiraceae bacterium | reverse complement strand
GTGACCTCCTCCGCCTTTGCAAGCAGAAATCGTCTCACCTCTCGAGATTTGACCATCGGCAGGTCGGCGAGCATCTCACTTATATGTTCCCATTTTTTTGCGGGAAATGCAACAATGCAGTTGTCAAGCCACCTTGTGATGATAAAACTCTCACCCATCTCGGCGCGCATTTTGGCAGGGAAATTAAGGCGACCCTTGTCGTCCAGCTGATTATTGTATGTTCCGGTCAGCAAACTATCCTTTTCCCCTTTTCTTAAATGGAGCAAAAAGCGGTGTGTTGGAAATTCCCCACTTTTACCCACTTTTCACCACTACAAATGATATTATAGACCTTTTTTTGATAATTGTCAAGTCCTAAGGCGCAAAAAAACAAAGCCCCACAAACTTTAAGTTCATGGGACTTTGTTTATTATAATCCTTCAACTTGAAAACCAGCACATCTTCCCGGCAGAAATTCCGTCTATCTGCGTTGTCGTCAATCGGAATACGAAAGTATTCCTCAATTCTCCGCCTTGATAGGCGAAATTTCTGCTCGGCAATCTCGTGTCGTTTTTCAAGCTGAATGACTATACGATGATTATAGAGGCGGATTGCATCTCTGCCCGACCGGTGGGTGCAGTGCCTCGGGTGGTGTGGGGGGGCGCGTGTTTGAAAGCCTTCAAACCCACCGAAAGGGGCAAGTGCCGGGGAGCCTCCCTCATATTTGCAGGTGCGCCAAGCGGCTCTTGCCCCTTTCGGAGGCTGCGAACGGAGTTCGCAGACGCGCCCCCCCGTTCGCAGTCGAGCACAACGCACCCAAAACATCCATTCTTCATTAACCGCTGGTCTAAAACAACGCTTACTCTAAAAAGTCTTTAAGCTTTTTGCTACGACTGGGATGACGGAGCTTGCGCAGTGCCTTTGCTTCAATCTGACGTATGCGCTCACGGGTGACATTGAACTCCTTGCCGACCTCTTCCAGCGTCCTCGGGCGGCCGTCCTCCAGTCCAAAACGCAGGCGTAGCACCTTTTCCTCACGCACGGTGAGCGATTTAAGCACCGTCGCGAGCTGTTCTTTTAGCAGTGTGTGGGAGGCGGCGTCGGCAGGCACCGGCGCGTCCTCGTCCGGAATAAAGTCACCGAGGTGGCTGTCCTCCTCCTCGCCTATCGGGGTCTCGAGCGACACCGGCTCCTGTGCGACGCGCATAATCTCACGCACCTTATCCACCGGCATGTCCAACTCTTTCGCGATTTCGTCGGCGGTAGGCTCGTGACCGTTTTGATGCAGTAACAGACTGCCCGCTTTTTTGACCTTATTTATGGTCTCCACCATATGCACCGGTATACGAATAGTCCTCGCCTGATCCGCAATCGCTCTTGTTATCGCCTGACGTATCCACCATGTTGCGTAGGTCGAGAACTTAAAGCCTTTAGTATGATCGAATTTCTCCACTGCCTTAATAAGCCCGAGGTTACCCTCCTGAATAAGGTCGAGGAACTGCATTCCGCGCCCGACATACCGTTTTGCGATACTGACCACCAAACGCAAATTGGCTTCCGACAGTCTTTTCCGAGCAACATCGTCGTTGTCCAATATCCTTATTGCAAGCTCCACCTCCTCCTCGGTGGATAGGAGTGGCACACGCCCTATCTCCTTAAGATACACCTTGACAGGGTCGTCGATAGCGACACCCTCCGCCGATAGCATGGACTCATAGAAGTCCAGCGATTCCTCGGTCAGCGGAACCTCTTCCGTCTCGTCCTTAATCTCGTCCACAATCTCGACGCTGTTGCTCTCCAGTTGTTCGTACAACTTCTCGACCTGTTCGCAGTCGAAATTATTTTCCTCCATCAGCTCATTGATATCCTTTGCCGAGACCTTGCCGGTGCGTTTACTCGCCTCAATCAGATCGTTTAGTGTCAACTTCTTATCAACCGGTGTCATTAACTTCCTCCCTATATGTATTACTTTTTCTTTTCTTTTAATCGCTCAAGATAAGCGCCGAGTTCATCCATCTTGATATCACCCTTCATGGATTGTGAACCGGATAGCTCCATAACGCTGTTGATATATAGCTCTATATCCCTCTCGGTGGGTATAACCTCGCCAAACTTTGCCATGGTGGCGGTGAGTGCCCTTGCCGAGTCGCCACCGAGTTCACCCGAAATGATGGCATACTCTGCCGGTTCGCCTGCTTCATAGTACCGTTTTGCAACGGCAAACGCCTCACCCAGTGCCGGCTCGCAGAAGGTGTATCGGTCAAGCGAATTCCCGACCGCTCCAATCAGTTCCGGCTTTATCAAAAGAGCTGCGACAAGCTGTTGTTCCCTTGTGACCAGCTGTAGTGTCAAGGTCGGCACCGCCCGTCGATCTCCTCCGGCGTAGGGGCTGTGGGTGTCGGCGTAGCTCTGTTTTTTCTGCCGTCGCCGCCGTGAGGCAAGCACACTCTCGAGCTGAGCAAGTATCGAGGTTTTGCTAACACCGCTCTCCCCCTCGATTCTACCGGCATAGACCTCCCGCTCGGTGGCGGTCACCGTCATGTCGGCGAGTATGTCCACCGCCTGCCGAATGTAGCGCACACGACCCTCGTCGGTCTCAATCGGTATACCCTGTTTTGCACGCCGTAAGGCATACTCCACCGTATTATTGCTCTTGTCGATAAGCGCTGAAAAGTATTCTTTGCCAAAACGCTTTATATATTCATCCGGATCCTTTGCACCCTCCATCTCCAACACCGAAATCTCGGTGGGGAGCTTTGCAAATATTCCGGTCGCCTTGGCGGTTGCCCTCTGTCCCGCATCGTCGCTGTCGTAGCAGAGCACCACGCGGTCGGCATAGTTGGACAGCAGTTTCGCCTGTTCGGCAGTGAGCGCAGTGCCGAGTGTTGCCACCGCCGTTTTAAAGCCGGCGCCGTGCAGTGCGACGACGTCCATGTACCCCTCACAGAGCAGATAGCGACGTTCTCGCTCTTTCTTAGAAAGGTTAAGCGCAAAAAGGTTGTTGCCCTTGTTGAAGATCGGAGTGTCGGAGGTGTTGAGATATTTGGGACCCTCCCCCTCTATCAGCCGACCGCCAAACGCAATGACATTGTTCTGTAAATCGATGATGGGGAACATTATCCGATCGCGGAAAAAGTCGTAGTGCCCGCGATTGCCCTTGCGGATAAGTCCAACCGTAACCAACTCCTCCTCGCCGATATTTTCGGCGCGCATGAATCGTGTGAGGTTGTTAAAACCCTCCGATGCATATCCTATGCCGAACCTCGTTACCATAGCGGAGGACAACCCCCTTGTGTGCAGATAGTCCCGAGCCCTCGCACCGTTCTCGCCGAGCAGATTTTCATGAAAATAGCGTGCGGCGAGCTTGTTCACCTTGAATAATCGGCTTCGCCGCCGTGCATACTCGTCATCCTCGTCCGGCATCTTCATACCGACACGCTGTGCCAAAAACTTGACCGCCTCAATATAGCCGAGGTTGTTATGCATCATCACAAAATTGATGACCCCTCCACCTGCGCCACAACCAAAACAATGGTAGTACTGGTGTTCACCGTTGACCGAAAAAGAGGGGGTACGTTCGTTGTGAAAAGGGCAAAGACCCACATGTCCACGCCCCGAGCGTTTAAGCGAAACGTAGGTGCCGACAATCTCAACAATGTCGTTTCTCGCTATAAGCTCCTCTATGTAGCTCCTATCAATCACGTTTCTCGTCCCTATTTTTGACCGGGTCCCAACTCCTTGGGACATATATCCTCTCAAACTCCACCACCGCAAAGCTGTCACTCATGCCGGAGATATAGTCGGTGACCGCCGTGTCAATCCCCTCTCGCTCGCCGATGTCGCGATACATCCTCGGCATGTCGCTCGGGTTATCACGGTAGTGTTGATATAGCTTTGAGATAAAGCTAAAAACTTTTTTCTCCTCCACCTTGGCGGCAGAGCCGATATACACGGTATCGAACATGAATTTATGTAGTTCGGAAAATGCCTTTTCCACCGGTTCACTAAACCGCAGTTCTTCACCGCTATTTTGGAGTAGGTCGGACAAAAGGGTTGTTATCCGCGCCGATTTCCCCTGCCCAAGTATTTCGGTAACGTAGGTTGGGAGCATCTCCTCGCTCAAAAGTCCGGCGTCGATACTGTCCTCGATATCGTGGTTGAGGTATGCCACACGGTCGCAAATTCTTACCAACTGACCCTCAAGGGTGCGCGCCTGTTTGCCGGTGGTGTGGTTGAGTATTCCGTCCAGAACCTCATCGGTAAGGTTGAGACCGCTCGGATACTTTTCCAGCACCGAGACAACGCGTACACTCTGCCGATAATGGGCAAACCCGCCCGGGTTAAGGTCACGCAGTGCACGCTCGCCGGCATGACCGAACGGCGTATGTCCGAGGTCGTGACCCATTGCTATCGCCTCGGTCAGGTCCTCATTAAGCCGCAGGGCTCTCGCTATCGTCCTCGCAATCTGGGAGACCTCCAGCGTGTGGGTAAGTCGGGTACGGATATGATCCCCCTTGGGCGCTAAAAACACCTGTGTTTTTGTCTTGAGCCGCCGGAAAGCCTTGCAGTGAACTATCCTATCGCGGTCACGACAAAAGTCGGTGCGCAGGTCACAGGGCGGTTCCGCCACCGCTCTGCCGACGCTACCCGACGAAAGGGTAGCACAGGGGGACAATATCTCCTTTTCGAGGTTTTCTCTATACTCTCTTGCCGTCAACATACCCACCCGGTCACCTCAATAAATGTTGTTTCATATATATTATACCGCAAAAAGTCGCAAATTCCTTTTTTTATAGTAAAAAATATGCGAGGTTATGACAAAAAGCCACAACCCCACAAGAATTACGATAGAGTTCGATATTACAGACCGAAACGCTTTTTAAAGCGATCTACACGTCCGCCGGTATCAACAAGTTTTTGCTTACCGGTATAGAAAGGATGACACTTGGAGCAAATCTCAACGTGTATCTCCTTTTTGGTGGAACGAGTTTTGAACTTCTCGCCACATGCGCAGACTACGTCCGCCTCCTCGTATTTTGGGTGAATTCCCTCTCTCATCTTGTGACCATTCCTTTCTTCAAAAGGCTCATATCGTCGCCGATATCACCTGTTTTTAAACATTGCTCAAACATTATAACATATAACAAAACACATTGCAAGTATTTTTTACAAGTTTTGCTCAATTATTCAAAATAAAAACACTTGCAACATGACGCATTTTATGATAAAATATAACGGATGAATATTAAAGGGGTACAAAATATGAAAAAAACTGTTTTTAAGATATCCTTTGCCGTGATGACATTGTTCTTTATGGCTATGGTTTTTGCGATGTTCCTGCCGACTCTGACGGCACATGCGGCGGTGGGGGATTTGCTGACTGCGCAAGTAGACGTAACTAACGCCGGCACAACATCCAAGGTAGACATGACCTTCAAAATCCTCTCCGACCCGTCCGGCAGCACTCCGGGCACGGTGCAGGTGGGCAACGGGGCTATTCCGTCGATAG
>CAYJMO010000024.1:298-24962 GCA_964371365.1 uncultured Oscillospiraceae bacterium | reverse complement strand
AAAAAGAATAAGTCACACTACCAGTATTAAAAGAAGGGGAATTTTATGAATTTAATAGAAAAAGATTTGTCAAAAAAACTATCCGACTACAAAGAAATTTGTGCGTTTATGAAAAGAGTTTTCCCAAAAGAAGAGCTTATGCCGATGTGGCTTATAAGGCTCTTGACATTAAGGAAAAAATATGATTTTAAGGTTTATTATGATAATGATTTATTTGTAGGAATTTTATTTACTATAGAGTCGGATGATACTTTGTTTGTGTTTTATATTGCGGTAAATGATAAAATTCACTCAAAAGGGTATGGTTCAAAGTTGTTGCAGATAATATTTGATAAACACCCCGATAAGTCGGTAACACTGTTTATTGAAACTATGGACGATAAAAACGCCCTGAATTACGAGCAAAGAGTGAAAAGGCTCATGTTTTATGAGCGAAATGGATTTACGCATACAGGAATAAAGGCAGGGTTTAAAGCCCCCTTCATTGATATTTTATCTACCGATAAAGATTATGACACAGAAAAGGCGAAAAAACTTATGAAGTTTATGCCGATGAAGATATTTTGTACAAATTAAGGGTTTGACATATGGGGAAATTAAGTATTAAAATTATTCCGAGAGAAAATTGGGATACAATAAAGGCTCTGTCGGTTCATAATGAACAAGATCATTTTATAGAAACTTCCGAGCAGTGTTTAAACGATGCAAAAAACGATGCGTACAATATGAAGTGGAATTTCTATGGGATTTATGTAGTTGATACGTTAATTGGGTTTGCTATGCACGGTAAAACAACACACTTGTTTTCTACACAAGTGTGGCTTGATAGATTTATGATTGATAAAGAACATCAAGGCAAAGGGTATGGCAAGAAATCAATGAGTCTGATTCTTGAAAAAATGTATGAAGAATACAGTTGTAAAAAAATATATTTGTCGGTTCATGAAGATAATTACAATGCAATTATGCTGTATGAAAAATTAAAGTTCAAGAAAACTATTTTTAAGGACCCAAAAGGCGAGAGGATTATGACAAGAAAAAAGTGAGGACATTGACAGACAACAAATTGTCATAATGACAATTTTGATAGACAAAATTTCTGCCGGGAAGATGTGTTGATTCTCGGGGTTAAAGGACTATGTTTTGTATAGACTATGCTTATTTTGCGTGACAAAAAAACCTCTGCCCGCACCGACCCCTGCTAAGCTTTGTCGGGGGGATGCGTTACTCTTGAGCTCATTCTGGACTGTTTGCTCGCAATCTTGTTGTCGTACATCTTTTGGTCGACTAATTTAAAGAACTCGTTGTACTCCTTTGCGGACTTACCGACAAAATGGTCCACACCAATTGCAAGCGAATATTTGTACACCGAATTTTTGTTCGCCTTTGCAATTTGGGTCTCAATCTCGATAATCATCAAATCGACTTCTTTTTTAGTGCAGTTGGAAAGCAGGGAGACAAACTCATCACCGCCTATACGGAACGTTTTACCATATATGCCGAAATTTCCGTTTAATGCATAGTATGAGTTCCTTAACGCGTTGTCACCCTCGACATGACCTAAATTATCGTTGATAAGTTTCAGGTTGTTCATGTCTGCAATGATACACCATAGCTCCTTTTGGGTGTCTTCCTCCGAAAAGAGCTCATTTATCTCCTCGTGGTATGCCTTGGCATTATATCCGCCGGTAAGCGTGTCGTTAAAGGAGTACTCGAGCAACATTGTTTTCATCTTGTTAGCGACACTCGCGATAAGCCCTATTTCATCCTTTGTATAGAGCTCCTCCGGTATTTCGATCTTCATATTGCCGGTTTCGGCTATCTGGGACATTGATTTTTCAAGCTTAATCAAGCTTGTGCTCATGCTTTTAGAGAAAAATCGTATAAACAGCACCACACCGACTATAATTGCGACGCCGACAATCAGTCCGGATATTAAGATTGTAATGACAAGCCCGTCGTTCACTTCAAGAGCTTCGTTCATTATCTTCTCTTCTTCATTTGAGAATTCGTCGATACTTCCGAAAAACTCATTTGCTATAGGTGTCACAACCTGCAGGGCATGAAGTGCATCATCATAACTGCCGCCGCCGATCCAGATGTCTGCGGAGAGTATCATACTTCTCTTGTATTCGTTTTTCTCCTCTATGATGCGGGTGAATTCAACAAGCTGAGTTCCTGAAAGATGCTTTGAATAGGCATCCATTTTTTGATCAAGCTCGTCAAATGCGTTTATGTAGTCATCATAATAATCATTTTTCACATCCTCATCGACCGCGAACAGAATATCTCTGCCAAGTACTCTACAGACATACATATTTCGAATGATTGCGCTCAGTTCCTCTTTATGACGGACATTTGTGTTAATAATGTTTTGTGAAGAATAATTCACCAGCGCAATAGATAAAAACGAAAAAAGACATATTATTATCACATTGACAATCACAACCCATTGTAACGGCAAAAACTTTTTCCTTATCGTGGCATTGTTCAACCATACGACAAATTTCTTCATGAGACTCTCCAAGGCAATTATAATACCGAAAAAAATAATATATGCTATATATTTGCACAAAACGCATATTAATATGTATAAGTATTGTAGTTTAATTGTAACAAATAATATTGAAAAAGTCAAGAAATCTTTACCGACATTATTTTTTGCATATATATTGTCAAAATACACTTTACATATTATAGCATTTGAAATATAATGGATATAGTAACTAAATGAATAACAGGGCTGCTGAAGGTCTGTATGCTTAACTTTAACATGGACATCGCAAATAACTCGGTGTGGATAAACTCCACCCCCGGTGTTTTTGCACGCTCACTCCCTTTTTATTGCAGTGAGGTGGGGGAGTTTTTTGCGGGGGAGAATTTTTTCACCGAACGCGACTTTAAGGATTCATATTGGCTTGTCTATACGGTGGACGGCGAGGGCGAAATGACCTATGAGGGTAATAACATCGCACTTGTTGCCGGCAGTTGTTGCATTATAGACTGTAAAAAGTATCATCATTACCGCTCGGTCAAGAATGCCAAGGGATGGCATCACTGTTGGGTGCATCTCGACGGTTACGGGGTGGAGGGTTACCTTTCAAAGATCGCACAAAATGGTATACTTAGTGCATTTGAGGTCACTCACCAAACATATGAACTGTTCAAGGAGCTATTGCACTTTTCTAAACAGACCGGCACCGATGACATGCTTGAGAGTTCGGTCATACTACATCGGATGGTTCACAACATATACAAAGGTATACACCGCATAGAGGGTGAGGATAAACGACGCAGGTTAATCTATGAGTCCGCAAAGTTTCTTCGTGACAACTACCAAAGCAAGATAATGCTTGATGAGACAGCGAGCAATGCCCATCTTTCAAAATATCACTTTTCAAGGCTGTTTAAACAGTACATGGGGACTTCCCCCTACGACTATCTATTACATCACAGAATAACCAAAGCTAAACAGATGCTTTGTACCACCGATCAATCAATCGCCGAGATTTCTCTGCGGTGCGGATTTGCGAGTGAGAGTAATTTTTCCTTTCAATTTTCACGGCTTACCGGTCTGAGCCCCCACCGATATAGAAAGGAACATTATAATGTTTTATAGTATTATAAGGAGAGGCAATGAACTACAACCTTGATGAGCATTTTGAAAGATATGAGCAGTATGAACCGAGCGTTCCGGTCTGGTGCCTTACCCCCAACGAGGGTTGTTATACCCATAGGTTTTTTAATACCGCACCGATCAGCCCCTCCGGCAGATACCTCGCGGTGTTAAACATGCCGTACGAGGATAAACCGTCCCGATTCGGTGACAACGCAAGGGTAACCGTGGTTGACCTTTTAAGCGGTGAGGAGCGAGTCGTCGCAACCACCTGCGGTTGGGAGCATCAACTGGGAGCTAACATTAACTGGGGTGCAACTGACAACGAGCTTATCTTTAACGATGTCGATGTCGATACTTACGAGGCCTTTGCTGTCTGCCTCGACATCGAAACAGGGGAAAAAAGACGACTGGAGCACACCATATACCACGTCTCACCAAACGGTAAAACCGGTGTAGGTTCAAATTCAATAACCATGCGCCGCACCCAGCTCGGCTACGGTGTCACCCTGCCGGACGAGATGGTGCCGATACATAGCATAGATACCGAAGATGACGGACTTTGGACGGTGGATATCTCGAGCGGCAGGGCAGAGTTGCTTTTGTCTGTAAAAGATATCTTTCAGCGTACCCATTCCGAGAGGGAACGTTTTCTGCTGAAGGATTTTGGTGTTTACTGCTTTCACTCGACATGGAGTCCTGACGGCAGTAAAATAATGTTCACGACAAGGCATGTCCCACCAAAGTATAAAACCGATTTTAACATAATCTCACTGGACAATGTGTTGGAGTACTGTGTGTATACCTGTAATGCCGACGGTAGCGAGTTAGCCATAGCGGTGGACGAATCCCAGTGGTCAAAGGGTGGGCACCACACGACATGGGCACCGACCGGTGATGCCCTCACCATGAATTTGAATATCTACAACAATGGTATGAGGCTTTGCAAAGCGGATCTAACGGGCAGACATGTTCAGCGCCTCATAGAACATGTTCAGGGTTCGGGGCACCCGAGCTTTCACCCTACAAAAAACATCATGGTGAGTGACACCTATGCATTTGAGGATTTGGCATACGGTGACGGAACGGTGCCGATAAGGATGATTGATTTTGATCTCTACGATGAACTGCCCTCACCCATCAGAATCAACATCAAGCATGAACACACCGGAAAAAGTCCGGTGCTTCGAGTAGACCCTCATCCGGTCTGGGGCAGATGCGCGGACTATGTGATTTTTAACGGACATGTCGGAGGATGCCGCAGGGTGTTCATGGCTGACATGACAAAGTATACATGCAGATAAAACGAAAGGAATTAATTGACATGACAAAGTTAAAACTCGGAATTATCGGAATAGGAAACATGGGTTCCTCACATAGCACCCGAATTGTCGCAGGCAACGTGCCGGACATAGAGCTTGTTGCAGTTGCGGACCGCTTTTCAGAGCGACGTGAATGGGCAAAGAACAATCTTCCCGAGAGCATAAAAATATTTGAAGAGGGAACGGAGCTTATCGACAGCAGAATATGCGATGCGGTGTTGATTGCTACCCCTCACTACCAACATCCCGAACTATCCATAAGGACACTCCAAAACGCTCAACATGTGCTCTGTGAAAAACCGGCCGGAGTCTACACAAAACAGGTTTTGGAGATGAATAAGGTCGCGGCAGAACATGACCTTGTGTTTGCCATGATGTTCAATCAGCGCACAAATCATGTCTACCGTAAAATGAAGGAGATTGTATCAAGCGGCGAGCTGGGTGAAATACGCCGTACCAACTGGATAATAACCGACTGGTATCGCACGCAATACTACTATGACTCCGGTGCATGGCGTGCTACCTGGGGCGGCGAGGGCGGCGGCGTGCTGTTAAATCAGTGCCCTCACAATCTCGACCTAATGCAGTGGATCTGCGGTATGCCGACCAAATTGCAGGCGCATTGCCACAACGGCAGATGGCACGACATAGAGGTAGAGGACGATGTCACCGCCTATCTTGAGTATGAAAACGGTGCAACCGGTGTGTTTATTACAAGTACCGGCGACGCTCCCGGAACAAATCGGTTTGAGATAACGATGGATGGTGGCAAGCTGGTATGCGATAAAAACGAACTAAAGTTGTATCGGCTGAAAACACCTATCTCGGAGCACCTTGTCACCTCTAAAAATGGCTTTGAAAAACCGGAGGGAGAGTGGGTTGATATCGAAACCGACGGTTTTGACGAGCAACATGATGGTGTGTTAAAGGCATTCGCCGCGGCAATCTTGCGGGGTGAACCGCTTGTGGCGCACGGCAGTGAGGGAATAAACGGTCTTGCACTCTCCAACGCGATGCACCTTTCAAGTTGGACGGGAAAAATGGTCTCTCTCCCGGTAGACCCGGACGTGTTCTACGATGAACTGCAAAAAAGAGTGGCAGGTGGTAGAATCAAGACCGGAGAGTCGGTCGTGAGCGATACCTCGTCGTCGTACTGATATAGTTATTCAACTTAAAAATCACCCCTTGCACCTTGAATTGGTGCAAGGGGTGAAGTATTGAAAGACAAAGACTATTTGAGTTCGACCTTTGCGCCTGCCTCTTCCAGCTTCTTCTGGATTTCCTCGGCGTCTGCCTTGGAAGCACCCTCTTTAACTGCTTTAGGTGCGTTGTCGACGATCTCTTTACTCTCTTTCAAGCCAAGACCACTGACCTCTTTGACAGCCTTGATAACTGCCATTTTGTTTGCGCCAACCTCTGCAAGGATAACGTCAAACTCGCTCTTCTCTTCTGCAGCCGGTGCAGCGTCGCCGCCGCCAGCCATCATTACCGGAGCTGCCGCCGAAACACCAAACTCCTCCTCAATTGCTTTGACCAGCTCGTTGAGCTCTAAAACGGTCATGCCTTTGATCTCTTCGATAAATTTTGCAATATCTGCCATGATAGTTAATTCCTTTCGTGTTTTAAATTAAGTTTGATTGAAACCGATTAAGGTTTAAGCGGATTGCTCCTCCTTTGTCTCTGCAATGCGAGACAGAGCGACAGCAAGACCACGAACGTTGCCGGAAAGTGCACTGCAAAGCATACCGAGAAGTTGCTCTCTTCCGGGCATTTTCGCCATCTGGGCAACGGTGCCGGAATCAACTGCCTTGCCCTCCATAAAGCCGCCTTTAATACCAAAGGCGCCCTTGGAGTCATCGCTGTACTTCTGCAAAATCTTGGATATTTCGATGGCATCGCCTTCGGCGGTTGCGAGTGCTGTGGAGTTGTGCAGGTGCTCACAAAGGCTCTCATAAGGAGTGTCTTTGAGTGCAAGGTTAAGCATGGTGTTTTTCACAACAGAATACTTAATGCCTGCCTCACGCAGTTCACTGCGCAGCTTTGTGTCGTTTTCCACGTTGATACCCTGATAATCTACCAGAACACCGGATGAGGACGACATAATAAGCGCGTTCAGATCAGCAACAAGCTGTTTTTTTGCGTTTAAGGTCTTTTCACTTGGCATAATTTTCACCTCCTTTATTATAACGATAAAAACCTCTCTCCAAAACACGGAGAGAGGCATAAAATTATACCCTATCTCCTCGCGAGGCGTTATCATTCTTTAGAATAATAAATTTATACAGTTATCTGTACCCCGGTCTTTGGAATTGGATGGTTTTATTAAGTTATGGGCGTCCCTTTGCTCTATACTCCGTATTTGGAGGTAGCAAGATAGACACCGGGTCCCATGGTCGAAGCGACCGATGCTGATTTAAAATATTGACCTTTTGCCGCTGAGGGCTTTGCCTTGGCGACAGCCTCCATGACAACAGTAAGGTTTTCACTCAGTTTTTGTGCGCCGAAACTTGCCTTGCCGATCGGCACATGGATAATATTCGCCTTGTCGAGACGATACTCGATTTTACCTGCTTTTGCCTCGGTTACAGCCCTACCCACGTCGGGGGTAACGGTACCTGCCTTGGGGTTTGGCATAAGTCCACGCGGACCGAGAACCTTACCGAGACGTCCTACGAGACCCATCATGTCGGGGGTTGTGACCAGTACGTCAAAGTCCACAAATCCCTCGTTTTGTATCTTTGCAACGATGTCGTCGTCTCCAACCATCATTGCGCCTGCCTCGGTTGCGGCCTTAGCGGCATCACCCTTAGCAATCGCTATAACACGAACATCCTTGCCGGTACCGTGTGGTAAAACTACCGCGCCACGTACCTGCTGGTCGGCATGACGGCTGTCAACGCCGAGGCGAATGTGGAGCTCTACCGTCTCATCAAACTTCGCCTTGGAAGTCTTGCAAACGAGGTCTAAAGCCTCCTCGTTGTCATATTGTTTGCTACGATCAATCAGTTTTTTGCTCTCGTTATACTTTTTACCGTGTTTCATTTATAAAGCCTTTCTGTGGTAATATCGGATAAATCCTCCCACCAAATTATTTGTTATTCATCGCGAGCCGTTTAGCCCTCTACCGTGATGCCCATGCTACGTGCTGTGCCGGCAATCATTGCGACGGCACTGTCTAATGATGAGGCGTTGAGATCCTTCATCTTAGTATTGGCGATCTCCTCGAGCTGTGCACGAGTGATGCTACCAACCTTGGTGCGGTTGGGCACACCGGAGCCACTCTCGATACCGACCGCTTTTTTAATAAGAACAGCCGCCGGAGGTGTTTTTGTGACAAAGCTGAAGCTGTGGTCAGCATATACGGTGATAACTACCGGAATGATAAGCCCCATGTCCTTCTGTGTGCGCTCATTAAATTCCTTGGTGAACGCCATGATATTAACGCCGTGTTGACCCAGCGCGGGACCGACCGGCGGTGCCGGCGTTGCCTTACCTGCCGGAATCTGTAATTTTATATAGCCTGTAATCTTTTGTGCCATTATGTTAATTCTCCTTAAACCAAAATTTTTGTGTTAATGTGTTTAGACACATTGTTATACCGGTTTTACCTGCGAGAGGCTGAGCTCCGCGGGAGTCTGTCTGCCAAACATCGAGATGGTAACCTTAACCTTACGATGCTCTAAGTCGATCTCGTCCACCGTGCCGACAAATCCCTCCATCGGACCAATTGCGGTGACCTCGACGCTGTCTCCGACCTTAAAGTCTACCGATGTTTCAAGGTTGTCGATACAAAGCTGATCAACCTCCGCCTTGGAAAGCGGAACGGGTTTTGAGCCGGGTCCGACAAAGCCGGTGACCCCTCTTGTGTTGCGAACTATATACCAGGAGTCGTCGGTCATTATCATCTTGACCAGCACGTAGCTCGGGAAGAGTTTGCGCTCCACATGTTTTTCTTTGCCGTCCTTGACCTCGGTCATCATGGCGGTAGGTACTCGCACCTCCTCGATCATGCTGCCGAGACGACGGTTCTCTATTATGGTCTCAAGACTCTGTGCCACCTTGTTTTCATAGCCGGAATAGGTGTGCACTACATACCATTGTGCCTCGTCCATTGGTGAATAATCCCTTTCTCAAAAGTTAGCAGATCTGCTTTATATATTGTATAGTGCAGATGCTTGTTTAGATTGTATCCTCGGTGCTATGCGTTGCCGGACAGTGCAAGGTCGAGTAAAAGGCGCATGACCGAGTCTATTCCGAAAAGAAATGCCCCGACAATAACCACGACACTGAGAACGATGGCGCTGTTCTTAACGACCTGCTTGCGCGTGGGCCAAACCACCTTTTTGAGTTCGCTCTTCACATCGGTGAAAAATTTGCCGATTCTTTTAAAAAATGCCTTGGCACCTGCAAAAAAACCGGGTTTTTTAACTGCTTGTTTTTCGCTCATTATTAGTTGCCAATCCTTTCCTACAAACTGAATGAATTCAGTTTGTGCTATTTAGTCTCCCGATGAACCGTATGCTTTTTACAAAAGCGGCAATGCTTTTTTTGCTCCAGTCTGTCCGGGGTATTTTTTTTGTTTTTCATGCTGTTGTAGTTGCGCTGCTTACACTCGGTGCAAGCCAGGGTAATCTTAACTCTCATTCTTTCTCCTTTATAATAGCGGTTTATGTGACCGTCCGACGGACGTCACCTCTCCTCCCTCTCGTCATTTTGACTAAATGGTCGTTTTTGGCGCAACCAAAAAAACCACCCGCAAAAAGAGAGGTAAAGTAACTATACCACATTTTTTTGCGGGTGTCAATCTGTTTTTAACTATTGTTCTATCAAAATTTGTTTCATAAAGCATTCTATCAACATTATATATCATTTAAGAGGGAGATGCTACTGATTATTTTAGACATTTTGTTGAAAACAACTGTGTTTTTTGTGCAAAATGTAGAAATTGACATATTTGCTTTACATATACGCAGATAGCTGTATAATAGATATTGTAAAGGGGGCATTCATAGGTTTATACCTGCCGCCTGACGTATCATCACATAGGAGAACCGAATGGATCCCGATAGTATTATGTTGTTTGCCGCCGGCTTTGCTGCGGCTTTTTTTTCGTGTCTTATAATTTTTGTACTCTGGTACATATTTATTAAAAAGAATCGTGCATTGACCGAAGATGTGGTAAAGCAGATGGTGCAGGACGCAGGGGAAAATGATGTTATCGACGCCGAACAGAGCGAGATGATAGACAATATCTTAGAGCTGTCCGACGTGACCGCCATCCAGATAATGACCCACCGTACCGAGATTGCGGCGGTGGAGGTTAACGAGAGCATACAGCATGCGATGGAGCTGTCGCTGTCGGAGGGGTTTTCGAGGTTGCCGGTCTACTCCAAGACGCTGGATAACATCGTCGGTATACTTTATATTAAGGACATGCTGTCCGGCTTTATACGTAACGAGGGAATCGAGCGGCCGGTGGGGGAGGTTATGCGACAACCCATCTTTGTGCCGGAGAGTTGCAAGGCACGTCAGTTGCTCATAGAGTTACGTGAAAAACATACCCATGTGGCAATCATCGTGGACGAGTACGGCGGCACGTCGGGACTTGTGACCATGGAGGATATATTAGAGCAGATTGTGGGCAGTATCTGGGACGAATATGACGACTCGGAGGAGGATTTTTTACGGACAGACGGCGGTGTTATCTGCGACGGCGGTGTCTCGATGGATGAGCTTTTCACATATTTTGATATGGACGAGCCGGAGGATATCGGCGAAGAGGAGGCGGACTTTGACACCGTTTCCGGATTTATCATCGCAAAGATCGGGCACATACCAACCAAGGACGAGCAGGTGGTGTTGGAGTATGGTGGCATCAGTTTCACCGTAAAACAGACCAGTGAGCGTCGAATTGAAAAGGTGTTTTGCTTTGTGATACCGGATAATAATACCGAGGAATAGACCGCTGAAAGGGGCATAAAACGATGGAGAAAAAGATAACCTCCGAGCTGAGGTATGACGGAGGTGTTGTAAGGGTCTATCTCGACCGTGTCTTGACCGAGGCGGGCAACGAGGCAAACCGCGATGTGGTGCGCCATAACGGCGGCGCCGGTGTCATTGCGTTGGATGAAAAGGGCGACATTTATCTTGTGCGACAGTTTCGGTATGCGGTGGGCGAGGAGCTTATTGAAATTCCGGCAGGCAAGTTAGAACCGGGCGAGGACCCGATGGTTACGGCGGCACGCGAGCTGACAGAGGAGGCGGGAATAACCGCGCGAACGATGTCGCATCTCGGCAGTATCATTCCGACCTGTGGGTACTGCGACGAGGTTATACACATCTACTCGGCGTGCGATATCAGCGAGGCTCAGCAAAATCTCGATGAGGATGAGCACCTTTCGGTCTTTACTATGCCATTGAAAAAGGCGGTGGACGCGGTGTTGTCGGGAGAGATAAAGGACGGCAAGACGGTCTTTGCAATCCTTGCTTTAAATGAGAAGTTGGCGCGAGGGTGATTTTTTGACAATATGAAGGGGAGGGACGCGGTTCCTCCCCTTCATATGCTTTTAAAAGAGATAAATTTATATGTGAAAATGCCGAAAAATGAAATCGCTATTGTATTTTTTAAAATAATTATATATAATTAGACTAAGGATAATGCCGTCTATTAGTTTGTTTATATTAAGAAAGAGGTACACAGTGACCGACAGGTATACGATAGAACAGATCGATAACATGTTTGTCGAGACTTTGACCCGCAACTATTCTCAATCACCCGATACCGCCTCGGAGGATACAATATACCGCGCATTTGCGAGTCTTAGCCGTCAGATTATGAGCGACAAGCACAAAAAGTTTATCTCCAAAACCTATGGGGAGAATAAAAAACAGGTCTACTACCTATCAATGGAGTTTTTGATGGGGCGCAGTCTTAAAAACAGTCTTTTCAGCCTCGGTATCGACAAGCAGGCAAAAGAAGTGCTGGAAAAATATGATGTAGACATAGAGAATATCTACGATAGAGAGCCGGACGCAGGTCTTGGCAATGGGGGGCTCGGTCGACTTGCCGCATGTTATCTCGATGCCCTTGCGATGGAATGTCTGCCGGCGACAGGATACTCAATCCTGTATGAATTCGGTATGTTTAAACAAAAAATAGTGGACGGTTGGCAACGTGAGCAGACCGACAACTGGCTGCCCGGCGGCACCGTCTGGCTTAAATCCCACCCGGAGCAGGCGAAAGAAATTCGCTTTGGCGGCGAAATACAGGAGGAGTGGGACGGCAGCTACCACGAGGTTAAACATAAAAACTACACCCCTGTGCTCGCCGTGCCGTCCGACATGTATGTCAGCGGTTATGAGGGGGACGGTGTTAGTCAGTTGCGCCTTTGGGCGGCAAAATCGCCAAACTTTGACATGGACAGCTTTAACAGCGGCAACTACTCAAACGTCCTGCAACAAAATCATACCGCCGAGCTTATATCTAAAGTTCTCTACCCGAACGACAACCATATAGAGGGCAAGATTCTGCGACTACAGCAGCAGTATTTCCTGTCCGCCGCATCGGTTGCGGATATTATGGGTCGCCATCTTGAACAGTACGGTTCCATCGACAATCTGCCGGACAAGGTCGCTATCCACATAAATGATACCCACCCTACCCTTGCGATACCGGAGCTTATGCGTCTGCTGTTGGACGACTGCGGATTTGACTGGGAGTCGGCGTTTTCACTGTGTGAGCGTACCTTTGCCTACACCAATCACACCGTCATGAGTGAGGCACTGGAGCGATGGAATGAGGATATGTTCCGCAAAACCTTGCCGAGAATCTATCAGATTATCTGCGAGATGGATCGCCGTGCCCGCCTTGTTATAGGTGAGACCTTCCCGAACGACTATGGCAAGATGGAGGGCATGTCGCTTATCAATAACGGCGAGATACGCATGGCGAACATCTGCTGTTTTGTCGCTCACTCCATCAACGGTGTATCAAAACTGCACTCCGACATTATTAAGGAAAGTGTGTTTAGGGACTACTACCAGCTCTTCCCCAAAAAATTCAAAAACGTCACCAACGGTATCGCATATCGTCGTTGGCTGCTCCAGAGTAACGAGGGGCTTACAGATCTTCTGCGCGACACCATCGGAGGGGAGTTCACCCACAACGCCGCCGAGCTGAAAAAGTTTGAGCGTTTTTGCGACGACAAATCTGTGCTGGGTCGCTTAGGTGAGGTCAAACTCCAGAACAAAAAGCTTTTTGCAGACCATATTGCCGATCGATATGATATCGTTGTCGACCCTGCGTCCATCTTTGACTGCCAGGTCAAGCGACTGCATGAGTATAAGCGGCAACATCTCAATGCAATTAATATCTTAGCACAGTATCTTGACCTTAAAAACGGTAGGATAAAGGCGAAAGACTTCGTTCCGCGCACCTACATTTTCGGTGCAAAGGCGGCGCCGGGCTACTATCTTGCAAAACAGATTATCCGCCTGATAGTCAACATCGGAGAGATGCTTAAAAAGGACCCGATGGTCAAGGATTTAATTCGTATCGTCTATTTAGAGGATTATAACGTCACCACCAGTGAGCGACTTATGCCGGCGTCCGAGATAAGTGAACAGATTTCACTCGCAGGCACCGAGGCGTCCGGCACGGGTAACATGAAGTTCATGCTGTCCGGCGCGGTGACCCTTGGAACTCTGGACGGTGCAAATGTTGAGATTGCCGAGGCGGTCGGAGAGGATAACTTCGTCGGTTTTGGCATGTTGACACATGAGGTGGGACAGCTTGCACGCGCCGGTTACCATCCCGCGCCCTATATCGATGCCGACCCGATTGCCTTGGAGGTGCTTAAATTAATAGAACACGGTATAAACGGCAACTCGTTTGAGGATATTGTCGGCAACCTGCGTCACCATGACAGCTATATGGTTATGGCGGATTTTGCGGACTACCGCAGGGCTCAAAACCTTGTTAGCGAGATTTACAGCGACAAAAATCGTTTCAATAAGATGAGCCTGATGAATATAGCAAACGCCGGCATATTCTCCGCTGACCGCTCGGTTTTAGACTATGCAAGAGACATATGGAACATGAAACCGGTGGGACGTTAATTTAAAACGAAGGGAGAGTCACACCATGGATTACCCTATCTATTGTAGTACAAACGTGGAGTATAAAAAACCTTTTGGTGCGGTCTCGGTCGGCACGAAGGTTAAGTTTACTCTGCATATACCGGCCGAAATGGGCATCGAGTGCCCGCGGTTGTTCCTTGCCTTTGACGGCGAGAACCCTAAAGAGTATAAGATGAAAAATGCGGGCGAGAAGAATGAACGCATACTGTTTAGTGTTGAGGTCAAGACCGCTCGGGTAGGACTGCATTTTTATTGGTTCGACCTGTATAAAGATTGGCAGAAGATCTATCGCACTAAGTTCGGCAACGGCTATATCTCACAGGGCGACGGCGAATGGTTCAAACTTTTTGTTCATCAAAAACAGTATGAAGTGCCGGATTGGCTGGTCGGTGGGACGATGTATCAGATTTTCCCCGATCGATTTTATGACGCTGTGCCGGATAAGGAGATGCCGTTCCCGGATCGAATTATCCGCCCGAACAAGGACGGTGAGCCTTATTTTTGGGCTAACGAAATACCGGAGGGACACCTTAATCAGGACTATTTTGGCGGCGACTTTGAGGGAATACGTCAAAAATTGCCCTACCTTGAGGGTCTCGGTGTGACCTGCATATACCTCAATCCGATCTTCGAGGCACACTCCAACCACCGCTATAACACCGCCGACTACATGACCGCCGACCCCATGCTCGGCACAAACGAGGAGTTCAGTGAGCTGTGCGCCGACGCAAAGCGGCATGGGATACATATAATTTTAGACGCGGTGTTTAGTCACACCGGTGACGACAGCATCTATTTTGATAAAAATGCGCGATATGGGCAGGGCGGTGCTTATCACAGCATAGCCAGCCCCTACCGCAGTTGGTACATCTTCCATCCCGACTATCCTTTCGGATACCGTTGTTGGTGGGGTTTTTCCACCCTGCCGGAGGTCAACGAATCCAATCCCTATTACCGTGACTTTATCTGCGGTAAGGGTGGTGTCATCGACCATTGGCTTTCGCTCGGTGCCGCCGGCTTTCGCCTCGACGTGGCGGACGAGTTGCCGGACGACTTTATCAGCGACATACGCAGGGCGGTCAAATCCCACGGCAAGGACTGCTACCTCGTCGGCGAGGTCTGGGAGGATGCGACCACCAAGGTGAGCTATGACTATCGCCGTCGTTATCTTCACGGCGACCACCTCGACAGCGTCATGAACTACCCCTTTAAAGAGGCGGTGATAGAGTTTATCAAGAGCGGTGAAGCACAGGGACCGATGGATAGAATAATGCAGATCGTGGAAAACTATCCTAACAAGGCGATGGCGTCGGCGATGAATTTTTTATCCACCCATGACACGGTGCGCGCCCTGACCGAGATTGCCGGTGATCCCTTAGCGGACCATGACCGATATTGGCAAAGCGGAAGGGTGATAACCGGAGAGCGACTCGCCTTTGGAAAGAGGCTGATCCGGCTTGCCTACGCAATGCTGTTCACACTGCCCGGAGTGCCGAGTGTCTACTACGGCGACGAGGTCTACATGCAGGGTTATAAAGATCCGTTTAATCGAGGGTATTACGATTGGCTCGCGACCGACAACACCCTACGCGACGAGATAACAATTCTCTCAAAGCTTAGAAAGGACAACAAGGTCTTTCGTTTTGGCGGTATGGAGGTTTTGCACTCGTCACTCGGCTTTTTGGTCTACCGCAGACATGAGGGCAAGGAGGAGGTTGTCATAATGATAAATCGTTCGTCCAAGCTGAAAAATTTTACATACAAGGGCAAAACATACGACGTTAAAGGTTATGATTACATAGTTGTTTAGGTTATTATAAGGAGGTTATATGCCGGTGAGTTCTATAATATGGTTAGTGTTTACATTGGTGCTGTTCGGGTTTGAGGCGTTTACAGCGGCGCTGGTCAGTATATGGTTTGCAATAGGTGCGGCGGCGGCGTTTTTGGCCTCACTTATCTTCCCGGAGCAGTATTTAGTTCAGGTTGTCGTGTTTTTGGTGGTGAGCCTTTTGATGTTACTGGTGACAAGACCGCTCGCCAAAAAGTATATGCCCAACAAAAAAAATGCCCCCCCGACCAACACCGACCGCCTGATCGGGCGCAAAGCGGTTGTGACCGAGGCGATAAAAGAGAATAAAAAGGGAAGAGTATATGTAGACGGTCAAAGTTGGTCTGCAACATCCGATAAAGAATTTGCGGTGGACGATGTATGCATCGTGGAGCAGATTGAGGGAGCAACGCTGATAGTGAAGAGTGAATAGGCTTCGCCTTTTTTATTAAAAACCTCCGGATGAGTTGTAGGGGAGGGGTTCTACTCCTCCCGACCTAAATGTACCGATAACCGTTATGCGGGAGGAGCAGAGCCCCTCCCCTACAAACAAACCTAAATTTGAAAGGAGCACCCATGCCACAACTCATTGCACTGATAGTATTCCTGTTTATACTCTTAATAATTGCGGCGGCTAATATCATTATCGTGCCGCAGGCGAACGCATATATCGTGGAACGTCTCGGCGTTTATCGTTGCACATGGGAGGCAGGATTGCACCTTAAAATCCCCTTTTTAGATAGGGTGGCAAAAAAGGTGCTTTTAAAGGAACAGGTCATCGACTTTAAACCACAACCGGTCATCACTCGCGACAATGTAACCATGCAGATAGATTCCGTCGTGTTTTTTCAGGTCACCGATTCGAAACTTTACACCTATGAGATCGACCGCCCCATAATGGCGATAGAGAACCTTACCGCCACCAACCTGCGCAACATCATCGGCGACATGGAGCTGGACTCCACACTTGCAAGCCGTGATGTTATCAACACCAAGATAACCACCGTGTTGGACGAGGCGACCGACAAATGGGGTATCAAGGTCAACCGTGTGGAACTTAAAAACATCATGCCCCCTGCCGAAATTCAGGATGCGATGGAAAAACAGATGAAGGCGGAGCGACAACGCCGTGAAACACTGCTGCGTGCCGAGGGTGAAAAACGCTCTCAAATCCTCGTTGCCGAGGGTGAAAAGGAGAGCGCAATTCTTCGTGCCGACGCCGTTAAAGAGCAAAAAATCCGTGAGGCGGCGGGTGAGGCGGAGGCAATCCTTACCGTTCAAAGGGCTCTCGCAGACAGCCTTAAAATGTTGAACGACGCCGCACCTAGCACAAATGTGTTAAAACTCAAGAGTCTCGAGGCACTGGAAAAGGTGGCGAACGGTCAGTCCACCAAGTTGATAATCCCGAGTGAAATTCAGGATATCGCAGGGCTTGTCGGCTCACTCAAGGCGATATCGGAGGATGTTAAAAATCAATAGGATATATTTTTTAATGCAAAGATAATGTAAAAAAGTGACTTTAAATAAAGAGACTTGATGTATGAATTATGTGTTCTTTTTTCCGGATGAGATGCGCGCGTCTTCGGTGTCATGTTATGGCAACAAACACGCCAAGATGCCAAACTTTGATAAACTCGCGGATGAGGGCGTCAGGTTTGAAAATTGTATAGTGCAAAATCCGGTCTGTTCCCCCTCTCGAAGTAGCTTGATGAGTGGCCTTTATGTTCACAACTTCGGGCACAGAACGCTGTGGCATCTACTCAGACAAAATGAACCCAGCCTGTTTCGCTATCTGAAACAGGCCGGGTTTGATATTGCGTGGTTTGGAAAAAATGACCTCTACTCTCAGGATTATCTCGAGGAAATATTGGACGACATAGATGAAAAGCGCCACGGATATACCACCGAGACGAAACTAAAGCACGGTCCTGCCGGCAGGATGCAAAATCCTTACGACATATCGGACAAGCGGTATTATTCCTTTCTGTTCGATGCCATCGAAACCCCTGATGACGAGTTGATTTATGATGAGCATGTAGCACGAGGTGTGGATTTTTTAGAGAGTAGAAAGCCGACCGACAAACCATTTTTCCTCTATCTACCGATTGTTATGCCACATCCACCCTATAAAGCATTAAAACAGTTTTATGACATGTACGACCCACAAGCCACTAAAGAGGATATTATCGATTTAGCCTTATCCGATGGAAAACCGTCCTTTGTGGAGCTAATACGAAAATACCGTGGACTGGACAAGCTGGACGATGAGACTTTACAAAAGATATATTCCGTTTATCTTGGCATGAACAGCTATGTCGATGCTATGCTCGGCACCATAATGGATACGTTAGAAAAAACAGGACTCGCTGAAGACACAACTGTAATTGTCAGTTCCGACCACGGCGACTGGGCGGGTAACTACGGTCTTGTCGAAAAATGGCCGAATGCAATGGACGACAGCTTGGTCAAGGTGCCGTTGATAATAAGGTCGCCTGATTGCAAAAAAGGTCATGTGGTGAGGGAGCAGGTAGAGCTTTTTGACATTATGCCGACAGTGGCATCGCTCTCGGGGGTTGAAATTACCCATACCCACTTTGCAAGGGATCTGTCCTCACAACTAAAAGGTGCGCCGGGTGACCCCGAACGTGCGGTATTTTGCGAGGGTGGCTATAATGAACATGAGCCGCACTGCTCTGAGGGTTTTGAGCGTGGGCTAAACTCCGAAATCAGAGGGAAAAAAAGTATATACTACCCCAAAATAATACAGCAGGTTGAATATCCGCAGAGTGTTTGCAGAACAACCATGATAAGGACATTGAGTCACAAACTGATCTTAAGAACCTCGGGAGAGAACGAACTGTATGATCTTGTGAATGATTCGAATGAGCTTAAAAACGTCTATAATGACAATAGATATCATGATGTGAGGCAAACGCTGGAAAGTAGAATGTTGATGTGGTATTTGAACACCTCTGACACAGTGCCGACAGACGACGATATCCGTGAGTTTGGAAATCGACCGAAAAGCAGCTAAAGATTTACATATTTAAGATAGGGTATTATCAATAATGCAGAGGCAAAAGTTCCCATTTTATTATATTATTACAAAAATGTAATTTTTTTGTTGTGCAATGTGAAAAATTACTTGTAATGAAAGGTATTTTATGTTACAATTTTAATTGGAACAAAACATTAATATTTTTTGGAGATGTTTATGGCTTTGGATGCAATAAAAGAGGTTAGCGAGGCGGAGAGTAGAGCGGAGCTCATTCTGGAAGACGCCCACAAAGAGGCGAGGGCAATTGTTGCCGACGCCAAGGTCGAGGGTGAAAAGGCGTGTGATGCCGCAGTTGCCGCTGCCCGTGAGGAGACTGCAAGTAATCTAAAAAAACAGGAAAAGCTTGCCGGTGACGCTGAGGTTAAATCAAAGCAAAAAGCTGTCGAGGAATGTGCCGGGCTGGAAAAAAAGGCTCAAGGGCAGATGGATAGCGCGGTTAAGTTTATAATTAACAGGGTGACAAACAACTAATGATTATAAAGATGAAAAAGTTGGCCTGCCTTGTTTCAAAACAGGATGCAGGCAGGGTGCTAAAGGCACTTGCCAAGGAGGGTTGCGTTGAACTGCGCAACACCGACAGCTATGCCACACTACCGGAGTATGGTGAGCTTCTATCTCGAAATAAAAACGACAACGACGACAACAATGTTGCCGCCCTGCGCTCGGCACTTGCCACCGTCAATAAGTATTCGGCATATAAAAAAGGCTTTTTAGCCGCTCTGCCGAGGATCAATGAGAGCGAATTTGAGGACGACGGCGATTATAACAAAACCCTCTCTCTCGCCACCGAGATAAACAACCTTGCGGCGGATATTTCCGGGTGTGACTCGGCGATAATTCGACTGTCTACCAGCCTTGCCACAATAAAACCGTTTGCAGGCATTAATCTTGCACTGGACAGCGATGGTGGCAGATACTACAGCACAATCTTTGGTAGCGTCCCGGAAGGTGTTACGCTGGAGACTCTAAAGGGAGAGATTGGCGACGATCTTCCGGTTGAGTTTTTGATGGGCGAGGTCGGCGTCGACCAACAATATTTTGCACTTCTGTGCCTCAAAAAGCAGGAAGAAGATGTAATATCCGCCCTAAAACCACTTGGGTTTTCTCGCCTTGTTTACCGTGATATTACCGGCAACGCCGCCGAGAATACCGCCGCAATAGAGTCCGAGATTGAGGGCAAGAAAAAATGTATAGAGGAGCATATCGACGCGGTCATCGCGAAGTCAGGATTTAGGCTTAAACTTGAGATTGCGCTGGATCTCGCCGAGACCAGATTAAATCGTGACGATACCATGCTGTCTCAGGCGGGAACTCAAAAGACATTGTTGCTGTCGGGATATACCCCAAACAACTGCACCGACAGGGTGGAAAAGGTACTCGATACATACTGTTGCGCATACGAGTTTAGCGAACCGGACGATGTTGACGATGTCCCGATTGTGCTCAAAAATAATTCGTTCGTCAAACCCTATGAGATGGTCACCGCGCTGTACGCACTACCAAAGTACAACAGCCCGATCGATCCAAATCCATTCATTGCGCCGTTCTTCTTTATATACTTCGGTTTGATGATGGGAGACTTTGCCTACGGTGTCATCATCGCTCTCGTTTCTTTCCTAATACTTAAAAAGGCGAATCCGCGCGAGGGCACCATGAAAAAGCTGATGCAGGTCGGTATACTCGGCGGTGTCGCAACCGCGATATGGGGTATCCTGTTCGGCAGCTACTTCGGCAACTTTATCCCGGTTATTACCGAGACATTTACCGGCACGGCAATAACCCCACCACCTGTCCTCTTTGATCCACTGTCGGAACCGCTGTTATTATTTGGAATATCGCTTGCATTCGGTGCAATTCAGCTGGTGCTCGGAATGGTGCTCTCCATGTATCAAAAGTGCAGTTTCGGCAAACCGGTCGATGCAATTTTGGACGAGGGACTATGGCTTCTCATCTTTGCAGGACTCGGTGTTGTCGGTGTTGAGCTCGGTCTCGGTGTCGTAATGCCGGTGGCAAATCTCGGTCTATATATTGCTCTGGTCGGTGTCGTGCTAATCCTACTGACCAAAGGACGCAACGAAAAGGGAATAAAAAAGGTCACCGCCGGTCTTGGAGAACTATACGGCATAACCTCCTATCTTGCCGACCTTTTATCCTACAGTCGTCTGCTTGCGCTTGGGCTTGCAACCGCGGTTATTGCTCAGGTTATGAACACGATGGGAACACTCCTCGGGCCGACCATCCCCGGTGTAATACTGCTGATAGTGGTGTTTGTAGTTGGTCACAGCTTCAACATCGGTATCAATATCCTCGGCACATTCGTGCACACCAGCCGTCTACAGTTTATCGAGTTTTTCGGCAAGTTCTATATGCCGGGCGGCAGACCCTTTAAACCATTTTGCAACAATACAAAGTATGTAGAGGTTTTAAAGGATGAGGCATAACCCGCAAAATCATACGGGTAAATGAGGTTTCAACCTCTTATCATATAAAAATTACAACAAATTATTATCGGAGGAATTTCAAAATGGACGTAGTATTTAACTTATTTTCCGGCACTGGACTTGCACTTTTGGGTGCAGCACTCGCTATGGGTCTTGCCGGCACAGGTTCCGCTAAGGGTGTTGGTATCGCCGGTGAGGCGGCCGCAGGTGTTCTGACAGAGGATCCCGAAAAGTTCGGTCAAACACTTCTGCTTCAGGCTCTTCCGGGTACTCAGGGTATCTATGGCATGATCATTGCATTCCTTATCCTCATTAAGACAGAGGCTCTTTCCGGTGCGGCAAATCTCACCATCGAGCAGGGTCTTATGTATCTGATGTGTGCACTGCCTATCGCTATCGCAGGTCTTTTCTCCGGTATCTCGCAGGGTCGCGCAGCAGCAGCCTCTATCGGCATTATCGCAAAACGTCCGGAAGAGCTCGGTAAGGCAATGATGTATCCGGCACTTGTTGAGACCTACGCTGTTCTTGCACTGCTTATCTCCTTTCTTATGTGGATGGGTATCCCGGTATAACGAGGATTCCCCTTGCACGCCCATTGCCTGCTTAGCAGATAAGGGCACAAAACTCGTAATAATCTGAAAGGAAACAACTACAAAATGCAGGGTTTTGAAAAGATAAAGGCACAGATCCTCGCCGATGCAAACGCCGAACGGGAGCGTATCCTTGACGCGGCAAAGGCAGAGGCAGGTGAGATTGCCCGTACATACTCCCGCACTGCCGATGCGATGGGTCTCGAGGCACTTCAAAAAGGTGTTGCCGAGGTTACTGCGGCTGAGGCTCGCTCACTTCACAACAGTGAGGGCGGAGTGAAGATTGCCATGCTCGAGAAAAAGCAGGAACTTATCGAGCGTGCATTTGTTACCGCTGAAAAGGACCTTTTAAACCTAAAATCGGACGACATGTTGCTCGTCCTGCTCGGGCTCGGAAAAGGTCTTAGCGAAAAGAGTGGCGAGATTGTTATGAACGAAAAGGATAGAGAACTTTTTGGGGAACAGCTCGCAAAACAACTCTCAAAAAACACCGGTGGCAAATTTACGCTTGCAAAGGACGTGGCGAACATCTCGGGAGGATTTATTCTTCGGGGCGGTAAAATCGAGGTGAACTGCGGCTTTGACCGCCTGTTCGACCGCGCAAGGCAGGAGCTGTCGGGCGAGATTGCCTCCATCCTTTTTGAGGGTTAATGCTTTGAGAAACAGGACAAAAGATACCGATTATTTATATGCCAGCGGTCGCATAAAGGCGCTTGAGCGTGGCTTTTTACAAAGAGCGACACTGCTGCGCCTCTGTGAGGCGGGCTCGGTTGCCGATGGAGTGAAACTCCTCGGTGAGGCGTCTTACCTCGCACCGGATACCACCGCCGCGACGGTCGAGACGGAGTTTACCCGTGTACAACAACGTTGCTACCGTGAGGCGGGCGAGCTGTTTGCCGACAAATCTATGCTCGGATTTTTCCGTGCAAGGTATGACTATCATAATGTCAAAACGATACTTAAAGGCATCGTCGTCGGAGAAGGTTATACCGAACTGCTATCGGACTGCGGACGCGTCGCGCCGGAGAAACTTATCGCCGCCATTTTAGAGGATAAGTATAGCGCGCTGCCAAAACATTTAGCTAAAGCTTGCGAGGAGGCAAAAAATATGCTCACCCAGAGTGGCGATCCACAGATTGTGGATGGCTATCTCGATAAAGAGCAGTTTGCCGACATGGGCGAGATTGCAAAGGCGACCGGCGAGAAATATCTCATGGATTTCTTTAAGTTGCAGGTGGACATGCAAAACCTGCGTGCCGCTGTGCGTCTTGCACGTATGGGTGCCGAATTCGGCGAACTACGTAAATATTTTATAGTCGGCGGCGATATACCGATTAATCGACTGCTGGTCGAAATCACCCCCGAGTTGGTCACAACGACCTTCACCGGTAACTATTTTTCAAACGTTGCGGCGGTGGCTGCGTCGGCACTGCGCCGAGAGCAGGGTCTCGCGGCACTCGATAAGGCGGTGGACGATGCATTGACCTCCTTTATAAAAAGAGGACGACGCGTCGCTTTCGGCGTGGAGGTTCCGGTCTCCTACGTCGCGGCTAAGGAGAACGAGTTGGTTGTTCTTCGTACCATATTTGCCGGACTAAAAGCCGGTCTTGAGCCGGAGAGATTGACAGAAAAGCTGAGGGACACCTATGTATAATGTAGCGGTAATCGGTGACAGAGAAACTGTCATCGGGTTTAAGGCACTCGGCTTAACCGTCTGTTATGCCGAGGACGAGCAGGAGGCGAGAGATCAACTTCACCGCCTCGCCAAGGAAAACACGGCGGTTATCTACATGACCGACAACCTCGCGGCAAAGCTCCCCGAGGATATAAAACGTTATGAGAAAACCCCCATCCCGGCAATCATCCTAATCCCGGGCAGGGATGGCTCCAACGGTGTCGCACTCGCAAACGTAAGTAAGGCGGTTGAGCGTGCGGTCGGCGCGGATATACTTTAATTGATAGGGCTGTTAGTCCACAAAATGTGACGTCAACAGCTTCATGAAGGTCTAACAAATATATTTTCAGCGGCAGAAAGGAATTAACAACTTATGGAAAACGGAACTATCGTCAAGGTGGCAGGTCCACTCGTCGTGGCGAACGGACTTTCCGGTGCTAACATGTTCGATGTTGTACGCGTCGGTAAAGATCGTATCATCGGTGAGATTATCGAGATGCGCGGTGACGCCGCCTCTATTCAGGTTTATGAAGAGACAGCAGGCCTCGGCCCCGGCGACGTCGTCGAGACGACAGGTGCTCCGCTGTCGGTCGAGCTCGGTCCCGGCATGATTGAGAATATCTATGACGGCATTCAGCGTCCGCTGGAGGTCATATCCAAGATGGTCGGCACCAACCTTTCAAGAGGTATTGAGGTCGACAGTATCTCACGTGAGAAAAAATGGGATTTCGTTTCGACCGCTAAGGTAGGCGACAGTCTTGTATCGGGCGATGTTATCGGAACGGTGCAGGAGAGTGTGTCGGTTCTTCATAAAATAATGGTACCGCACGGAATTTCCGGCAAACTTAAATCAATCAACTCCGGCGAGTACACCGTCACAGAAGAGATTGCGGTTATAACAAAGGATAACGGCGAGGATGTCTCACTGACCATGCTTCAAAAATGGCCGGTGCGTATTGAGCGCCCCTACGGCAAAAAACTTCCTCCAAATATCCC
>CAYJMO010000024.1:0-288 GCA_964371365.1 uncultured Oscillospiraceae bacterium | reverse complement strand
CATCGCTAAAGGCGGCACGGCGGCTGTTCCCGGTCCTTTCGGTAGCGGCAAGACGGTCGTTCAGCATCAGCTTGCAAAGTGGAGCGACGTGGATATCGTTATCTATGTCGGTTGTGGTGAGCGTGGTAATGAGATGACCGACGTTCTTCGCGAGTTCCCGGAGCTTAAAGACCCCCGTAGCGGCGAGAGTCTTATGAAGCGTACCGTTCTTATCGCCAACACCTCTGACATGCCGGTTGCGGCACGTGAGGCGAGTGTTTATACCGGTATTACCATTGCGGAGTATTT
>CAYJMO010000023.1:15073-25350 GCA_964371365.1 uncultured Oscillospiraceae bacterium | reverse complement strand
CATCCCGTTTTGCACTATAAAAAGAGTAGGAGACAGCCACGACTGTCCCCTACTCTTTTCATGTTGCAATTTTAAGCGTGAAGTTAATATTTATCGCCATATGAGCTGTCATAGGTGTACTCTGCCGGTACCGGCTCGTTGTACACAGGAGCAGTCGGCGCCGAGTCTATGAGCGAAAATCCGGAAACTATCTGCTTTAGGATAGATGCCTGACTGGAAAGCTCCTCGCTTGTTGCGGCGCTCTCCTCACTTGTTGCAGAGTTGTTCTGGACAACCGCCGCAATCTGGTCAAGCCCGATGGTAATCTGGGATATCGAGTTTGCCTGCTCGTTGGAGGCGGAGGTTATCTCGCGGATAAGCTCGGTGGTTACGCTAACGCCCTCCACGACCTTGGTGAGGTCTTCGGCTGTGACCTGTGCAAGGTTAACACCTTCACTGATAGCGTTGATAGAGCCCTCGATAAGTGCGGTGGTATCCTGCGCGGCGCCTGCGGATTTGCCTGCAAGGTTGCGCACCTCGTCGGCAACAACCGCAAAGCCTTTACCTGCCGCACCGGCACGCGCTGCCTCAACTGCTGCGTTAAGAGCAAGGATGTTTGTCTGGAACGCGATGTCGTCGATGGTCTTGATTATCTTGCTTATCTCTTTTGATTTGCCGTCAATCTCCTCCATGGATGCCATAAGCTTTTGCATCTGGGCATTGCTGTTATTGATGGAGACACTCGCCTGGTCGGCAAGCTCACTCGCCTTATTGGAACTCTCGGCATTTTGAGAGATTTGTGTGGAGATGTCGCTGATGGTGGCGGCGAGTTCTTGAATAGAGCTTGCCTGCTCGGTGGCACCTTGTGCTAACGACTGTGCACCGGTGGAGACCTGCTCCGAGCCGCTTGAAACCTGCTCGGTAGCAAGGCTAACCTTGCTGATGGTGTCGTTCATTTTAATGATGGTATCATACATGGCCTCGCGGAGTTTTATATAAACACCAACATACATGTCATCGTTGCCGCTCCTGGCGGTAAAGTTGCCCCTTGATATCTCAGATAAACCGCCAATAACGTCGTTCATAATGCACTCGATATTGCCTACGGTGTTGTTGGTATTGGTTGCAAGCTCACCGAATTCATCATTCGCGACATAATCGATGTTCGCACCTTTAAAGTCACCGAGAGCAAGCGATTTTATTGCTGAATTTATAAGACGAAGCGGAGTAGTAACGGAAAGGGCAAGCAGAAGACCAACCGCTACAAAACCAATCAATACCAAAATGGTCAGAATTATAAGGATGATCAGACCGGAGTTCATGTATTGGATTATGTAGTTAAACTCGGTCTCGGCTGCCGCGGAGACGGTGTCGTTCATCTCGATAATTTCGGCGACGATGATCTCCATATGCTCGTCATAAACATCATCATAATAGGGAAACGCTTCATCCAAAGAACCGTTATTTATCATTCCGATAAGCTCTTCCCTGTATTGATTCTCTAACGCTGCAAGGGCGGTCAACTCATCCAGTGAGGCGGTCAGATCGTCGCTATAATTAATTCCGCGCAGGACGACCATGTGTTGTTGCAGATTGGCCTCGGCCTCGTCTATGACTAAATATAGATCCTCTAACTCCGCATCGTTGCTCGCTAAAAACAGGGAGGCCACATTTTTGTTGAGTTCCTCAATGTTAATCTCGACCTCTTTAATTTCCATTGCAACAGTATACGCACCATTTTTAAATGATGTAAAGTTACTTTGGTTTGCATCGCTACTCAGTATGGAAAACGCTCCCAATAATAGAAGCAATATGAGAATTGCGCCCATACAAACGATAAATTTCATCCTGATGTTAAGATTTTTCATTAGAACTCCTTAGTTAATTTGCCGTACTTAGATTATGACCTAATTTTACACCTTTTTTGTGCAAAAATCAAGAGTTTTTGTAAAATAAAGTCGAGCATTTTCTGATAAAATGTCATTCAACAGGGAAAATATGGTAGCTTCAAATGGAATTATTCTGCTATATACCGCCTATTTTTTTTCTGCATAGTGCACATACAAGTCGTCCGTTATAGGTCTTGAGCTTTTTATCGCTATCGCAGAATATGCAGGTTGCTTGATATTTTTTGAGAACTATCCCCTCATCGGTGGTGAACACCTCCACACTGGAGCCAACCTCCAGTTCAAAGGTCCGTCGCAACTCTATAGGGAGCACCACGCGTCCAAGGTCGTCAATTTTGCGAACAATACCGGTAGATTTCATAACTATTCATCCTTCCTGTTTTAAATATGTAAATACTGGAAAAAATATCCTACTTTATTCCATATATTAACATATATTTACATTTTTGTAAATATATGTTAGCAAAAAAAATAAATAAATGTAAAAAATGGAAAATGCGAGGTGTAAACCGCATTTTCCATTATGTACTATATTATATAAAACTTTATTCCGAAGCGGCAGAACCGCTGTAATATTTATCCATTCTCGCCTCGGCATTCTTTATTAAATTAAACAGGCTGGGGGCAAAGAGGGAATAATCCTTCATCAGCTGCTCGGTCGACATCTTAAACGCCGATGTATCCTTGACGCTCGCGCCAAGACCGATGTCCTCCCCCTTTAGCACGGCACGGATATTCCCCTCACAGATGTGCAGTGCAGCGTTGCTGTAACCGTCAAAACCATAGCGCGACATGGAGAAAAGCGCCTCGGTGTTCTTACTATTTGAACCGTAAAGATATCGAAACATTTTATATACCGATATCGAAAGATAGGTTGATATCTCGGCGACGAGCACCTTGTCGGGACAGTCGTTGAGACGATCGAACAATATATTGAGTGAGTTGCTTATCAGTTTTTTATTAAGCGTTGGCAGGACACTGCCGCGATAGTTTGAGTCTTTAGCGTCGGACGGGTCGGGAATATCGTCCACCGAGAGAGCACGACCGGTACGCTCTGCACTGCGCCCTAAGAGATAGTCACAGGATACACCGTAATAGTCCGCGGCACGCACAACAAAATCAAGACCACACTCACGTATGCCCTTTTCATAGTGGGAAAGGAGCGCCTGCGAGATGCCAAACTGCTGCGCCGCAAGCTTCTGGGTGACCCCTTTTTCTTTTCTCAGCAGTGTGATTATCCTGCTGAAATCATTTGTCATAAATCCGCAAAATCCCTTTCAATTATCAATTACGTGTCAAACTTGTGAAAACTCTATATTGGATAGCTCACCCAATTCTAATACGCATAGTAAATTATATTGTATAAAAAACGATTTGTAAAGGGGTAAATGTAAAAAAATTAATTTTTGTGAAATATATACCAAATTCCTGTCAAAAATTAATCATACACTGCATATGTTTTGTGCAAAACTTAGAAAATAGGTGTTGACTTTTTTCACAATTAGCATTAAAATTAAATTGTAGAATGACATCGGGTCGATATAGCAACAATAACTTTATTTGTCAGCAAATCAATGCACAAAAATAAATATCAGATTTATGCTATGCTTTGGACAAATTTAAGTCAAGTGGCTATGAGTGAACGTATATTATTTGTATGGGTATGGCGATGTTCAAACTTTTTGTCGGCAAAGGTGCTGAGATTGCCTCCGGATTTCACCACGGCACCAACTATGAGAGCTATAAATATATGGGAGCACATGTCTCGTTTAAAAACACGAGGCAGGGTGTGGTTTTTCGTGTTTTTGCTCCGAATGCAAAGAAAATATCGGTCGTGGGTGATTTTAACGGTTGGACACAGGACAAGGACATCATGCACCGAATAACCGGCTCCGGCATTTTTGAGTGTTTTATACCACATGTTTGGAGCGGTGTCGGCTATCTCTACTGCATTACCACCGCAAACGGTGACACCCTGCTGCGTACCGACCCTTTCGCCTTTGAAAACCGTGAGCGGCAGGATTCGATAGTCTCGGTAGTTTCAAAGCCTTTCGGATATCGGTGGCGAGACGTTTTTTGGCAGAAGGAGAAGGAGGATCTGTCGGGGGGCACATCACCCATCAATATATATGAGGTTCACATCGGATCCTGGCGCAAAAACATGGACGGCGGCTTTTACAGCTTTCGTAGCATTGCGGACACGCTTATAGCCTATGTCACCGAGATGGGTTACACCCACGTACTATTGATGCCGATCAACTGCACCGAACCGGGCGACGAGGTAGGCTATGAAGTTCGTAGCTATTTCGCCCCGAACAACGAATTTGGTTCGCCGTTTGACCTAATGTACTTTATCGACCGACTTCACCTCGCCGACATCGGTGTTATACTGGATCTACCGCTGGTGAGTATACCTAAGGACGATGACGGATTGTGCATGTACGACGGCGGATATGTATTTGATGAACCGGAGCGGTTGCGGCGCCTTGATGCATCTAACGGTCACATCCTCTTTAACTACGCCAAGCCGGAGGTGCAGAGCTTTTTGATCTCCGCCGCGGTCTTTTGGACGTCCATCTACCATGTCGACGGCATCAAAATCAGCGGCATTTCACCCATGCTACACCTCGATTATAAACGGGAGGATGGTACATATCTGCAAAACAGTTTCGGTGGGGTGGAAAATCTCGAGGGTATTGCACTCTTGCAGAGGTTAAATCAAGAGTTGCACCACCGAGGTGAGCCGGTGCTCACCATCGCGAGCGACGAGACCGACTGGCCCTCCATCACCCTTGACAGCATTCGAGGTGGACTCGGATTTGACCTTTGTATCGGCAACTACTGGACAAACGAAATTCTACAATATATGTCCAACGATCCCATTTTTAGGAAAAATCACCATTATCGCCTGTTAAACGCCGCCTCAAAAATCTTCAACGAGCGATATATTATCGGTTTTGATCACAGTGTGGTCAAACAGGGGCAATGCTCCATGATTAACAAGATGCCGGGCGATTATGACCACAAGTTCGCTCATCTTCGCGCCCTGTATGGCTACATGATGGCACATCCGGGCAAAAAGATGCTTTTTATGGGCTGTGAGATAGCCCAATTCGGCGAATGGGACCCGAAAAAATCCCTTGACTGGAAGTTGCTCGATTTTGACAGCCACCTCGAGCTACAACGTTATATAAAGGTACTTAATCGCTTTTATTCCAAAAACGCGTCATTTTGGGAGCTTGACGTCACCCACGACGGATTTGCATGGGTGGTATCGGACGACAGTGAGCAGAATATCACGGTGTTCTCTCGTTATGATGAAAACAACTCTCAGCTTATCTGTGTGTCCAACTTCGCTCCCGTCAAGCGTGAAAATTACTGTATCGGTGTGCCGACAGGTGGTGTCTATACGGAGGTTTTCAACTCCGACCTTTTAACATACGGTGGTACCGATGTGAAAAACGACGGCGATATAGAGTCATCGCTCGGATTAACACATGGGCACAACAACTACATATCGATAACTGTTCCGCCGTTGTCTACTATATATATCAAGAAAGAGGGCGCAGGATAGATCGCAAATCACAGGTAAACATCAACGCATACCGGGTATAACGAATAAAAATAGGGGGTAAAAGTGAAGGAATGTGTAGCCATGTTATTGGCAGGAGGTCAGGGCAGCAGGCTTTATACGCTGACAAAAAAACTTGCAAAACCGGCAGTGCCGTTTGGGGGTAAGTATCGAATTATCGACTTTCCTCTCTCAAACTGCATAAACAGCGGCATCGACACGGTCGGTGTGCTCACCCAGTATCAACCGTTGGTGCTCAACGAGTATATCGGAAACGGGCAACCGTGGAATCTCGATCGACTTTATGGAGGGGTGCATGTGCTCTCCCCCTATCAAAAAGCGAGCGGCTCCGATTGGTTCCGCGGTACTGCAAACGCCATCTATCAGAACATCGACTTTATCAGCAAGTACGACCCGGAGTATGTGCTCATCTTATCGGGCGACCATATCTACAAAATGGACTACTCCAAGATGTTGGATTTTCATAAGGAAAAGGAGTCGGACTGCACCATTGCGGTGCTTAACGTCACTCAGGAGGAGACCAAGCGTTTTGGTATCATGACGGTGGACGAAAATGCGCGGATAACAAAGTTTGAGGAAAAACCGCAGAACTCCACCTCTACACTCGCATCGATGGGAGTTTACATATTCAACTGGAAACGCCTTAAACACTACCTCGAGCAGGACGAAATGCAGACCGGTTCCTCTAACGATTTCGGCAAAAATATCATTCCGATGATGCTCTCGGACGAACAGGGGCTTTACGCCTATCCCTTTGACCATTACTGGAAAGATGTAGGCACCATCGAGAGCCTTTGGGAGGCTAATATGGACCTATTAAACCCCAACGTCGAGCTGGACGTGTGGGACAAAAAGTGGCGTATCTACTCGCGTAACCCCGGTCTTCCACCCCACCGAGTGCTCGGCAATGCGGTGGTGGAGAACTCCATGATTACAGAGGGGTGTCTCGTGGACGGATATGTCGACTTCTCGGTGCTCTTTGCCGGCGTCAAGGTCGGCAAGGGTGCGGTGGTGCGGGACAGCATCATCATGCCGGGTGCGGTTATAGAGGACGGCGCCGAGGTGCATTACTCCATAGTAGCGGAGGATGTTGTTATAAAGAAGAATGCCCGTGTGGGAGAACGTCCGGAGGACCTCACCTCGACTGAGGGCTGGGGGATCAGCGTTTTAGGCGAGGGAATAACCGTCGGCGAGGGCGCGGTGATCAAGGCAAAGGTTATGGTGGAGCAGGATGTATTAGCCGGCGATACGGTAAAGTAATATAAGAAAGGGTTTTTAGGGGTATGGTTAATTCAAAAGCAATGGGCATATTATTCCCGAACAGCCATGATTCGGTGCTCGGTGAGCTGACAACCGGTCGAGCGCCGGCGGCGATACCGTTCGGAGGGCGATATAGATTGGTGGACTTTCCTCTTTCCGGACTCTCCGCCGCAGGGGTGGAGCGTTGTTCTCTGATGGTCAACCGCAACTATGTCAGCCTTATGGACCACATTGGGAGTGGTCGAGAGTGGGATTTAGCCACCAAAAACGGCGGTATTAAGATATTCCCGCCCTTTTTTGGCGGTCAACATCACATCGGTGACAAGATAAGTGCAATAAACAGCATCATGGGACTTTTAACACGTGCTGTCGAGGAGTATATCGTCCTCGTAGATTGCAACATGGTCGCAAACATCGACTACCGTGAGCTTTTTTCCACCCACCGACAGAGTGGCGCGGACATTACCGTGGTATATGCTAAAACAAATATTCCTCCCGAGATGGGCGAGGATAACGTCACATTTGAGTTTGATGCGGATAAACGTTGCACCGAGATATACTGCAACGACTATCACACCGAACAACGCAACGTGTCACTGTCGGTCTATGTTATCAAACGCACCCTCTTGTGCGAGCTGGTGAGGGAGGCACATATCCGCAACCAAAAGAGCTTTGAGAAGGATATTTTGTGCCCGAACATAAAAAAATTGAACATCTCCGGTTATGAATACGATGGATTTTTAGAGTTTATTACCGATCGAAAAAGCTACTATCGCGCCAACATGGCACTGCTTGTTGGCGATAATATGGACAAGCTTTTCCCGTCACGGTTGCCGGTGTACACAAAAATTCGGGACGATGCTCCGGTGCGCTACACCGTTGACAGCAAGGTGCAAAACTCCACCATTGCGGACGGTTCTCTCATCGCCGGCACGGTAGAAAACAGTGTGTTATTCCGCGGAGTTCAGGTCAAAAAGGGTGCCGTGGTTAAGAACTGTGTTCTGTTGCAGGACACGGTTGTGGAGGAGAATGTCACGATGGACAAGGTCATCACCGACAAGGAGGTCACCATAACACAGGATACCGAGCTTCGCGGCTCCGGCAACTACCCGATTTATATAAAAAAGGGAGAGAGAGTCTAAGGTTAATGAAAAGGGCATTTATAATCATGGAAATGCTCTTGGTCTTTAGTCAGATAAAGCAATACCGATTTTAGGAGGGGATAATGAACATACTTTTTTGTGCAAGCGAGGTTTATCCGTTTGCCGTTTCGGGGGGACTGGGTGATGTTGCCGGCAGTCTGCCGTCTGCAATCAACGACGAGGAACATGAGTGCCGCGTGGTCATGCCACTCTACGGCATTGTGGCGGAACGTTATCGCAACGAGCTAAAACATCTGTGCAACTTCTATGTCGACCTTGCGTGGCGCAAGCAGTACTGTGGTGTCTTTGAGCTCAAACGCGACAACGTGACCTACTATTTTATAGACAATCAATTCTACTTTTTCCGCAACGAGGGGCTGTACGGCTACCTCGACGACTGCGAGCGTTTTGCCTTTTTTTCCAAGGCAATTGTCGAGATGCTGTTCTATATCGACTTTGCGCCGGACATTATGCACCTGAACGACTGGCAGACGGCACTCGTCTCGGTGCTTCTGCGCACCAACTATAACGGCAACCCCAAGACCGACCCGATAAAGACTCTTTTTACTATCCACAACATCCAGTATCAGGGCAGATTTGGCATGAATTTGCTCGGTGAAATACTCGGCATGGGCGACTGGGAGCGTCATCTGCTTGAGTTTGATGGCGGTATCAACTACATGAAAGGCGCGATGGAGACGGCAAACCACATCAGCACCGTCTCACCGACCTATGCAAACGAGATTATGTACAACTGGTTCTCCTACGGTCTTGACCCGGTGTTAAAGAGCAAACAACACATTTTGTCCGGAATACTCAACGGAATCGACACCAAAACCTATGACCCGTCAACCGATAATCTTATTGCGGCAAACTATAGCGCAAAGGCATTTGTCAAGGGCAAAGGAGCGTGTAAAAAAGCACTTTGCGAGTACTTCAACCTTGATCCCAAACGCCCGATAGTTGCGATGGTGACACGACTTGTGACACATAAAGGTGTCGACCTTGTCACCCATATGGCTCAAAAGCTTATCGACGACGGCTTTTCACTGGTTGTGCTGGGCAGTGGCGACTCTAACTATGAGGCATTTCTCAACTATTTGGCGGAGCAAAACTACGGCAAGGTCGGTGTCTATCTTGGCTTTGTGCCGGAGCTTGCACACAAAATTTATGCCGGTGCAGACATGTTTTTAATGCCATCCAAGTCGGAGCCGTGTGGACTTTCTCAGATGATTTCGGCGCGCTACGGCACCGTGCCTATCGTGCGTGAAACGGGCGGTCTCAACGACTCCATCACCGACAACGGTTCGGGAGATGGCAACGGATATACATTCCGCAACTACAACGCGCACGAGATGTACGACTGTTGCATGAGGGCAAAGGCGACATACGAGGACAAAAAGGAGTGGAAGGCGCTTATGCTGCGCTGCCTATCCTGTGATTTTTCCTGGTCGGCATCGGCAGAGCAATACAAAGAGCTTTATCGCTCGATGTAGTCCCCTTAAAGTCTAAAACTACCAATAATTAAAGCCTACTGAACTTCTTGTATTCAGTAGGCTTTAATTAAACTAAACATAGTCCCCTACCTGCAGCCGTCGTCCGGCGGCGAAAGCCGTGCCATCCATCAGGTTTTTGCCCTGTGGCTTGATCGTTTCTATCACTATAGAGTCTTTTTTACAGGCGATGGTCAGTGGTTTTAGACAGAGTACCTCGCCGGGTGCCCCCTTTGTGCACGAGAGTTTTGTGCTCCCTAAACCACACATCACAGAACAGATTGAGATGCTCGACATCATGAACGGGGCGACCCCTCGTGTGATGTTGTGTATCTGCCCTGCCTCCATCTCAAAGTTGCAGGTGAGCTCGGATTTTTCTATCGGTGGCGCGCTTGTTGCCTCGCCATGAGGTTGGGGGGTATAGGTTGCACCGCCTTTCGCTATATCGTTTAGCGTTGTTATCAACAGCGGCACACCGAGCGCCTCGGTCTTATCAAAGACATCACCGGCGGTGTCGTTCTCATCGATTTTGAAGCGAACATCGGCGATCACATCACCGGTGTCAACTCCCTCATCTATGCGCATAATGCTCGCACCGGTCTCACTCTCCCCCGCCATCACCGCACGCTGGATAGGCGCCGCGCCGCGATATTTCGGCAGGAGTGACACATGCAGATTTATAGTTCCAAACTTTGGCATCTCAAAGATCTCACGTGTCAATATTTTACCATATGCCACCACCACGATTATCTCGGGGGATAGAGTTTTTAACCGCTCTACCTCCTTTTCATCGCGCAGTGTAGCCGGCTCAAAGCAGGGCAAATTTAGCTCCTCGGCCATATCTGCGACAGGTGTTTTAGTGATTATCTGCTTTCTTCCGACCGGCTTTCGCGGTTTTGTGTAC
>CAYJMO010000023.1:0-15063 GCA_964371365.1 uncultured Oscillospiraceae bacterium | reverse complement strand
AACCACCTCATGTCCTGCATCTGATATCGCCTTTAATGCCGCCGCCGCAAGGGTTGGCGTTCCCATAAATACGACCTTCATCTGCTATTCGTCCCCTTTATCCTGATCGTTTGTCTCGTGTTCCTTTTCCTCGATCTGTTTCTCTGTATAGAGTTTTTCGGCACGCTGTGAGATGGTCACACCGTCTAAGTGATCTATCTCGTGACAGGCGGCACGCGCTAAAATATCATGCGCCTTGAGTGTGAATGTGTTGCCGAGGCGATCCTGTGCCTCCACCGTCACCGTCTGCGGTCGGGATATCTTGCCGTGCAATCCGGGAAATGACAGGCATCCCTCCAGCGATTCCACCTCACCGTTTTGCTTTATTATCCTCGGGTTGACCATCTCGATGATCTCATAATCGACCTCGTCACTATCCTCCACCACAAACTCATCCAGTATCACCGCCACACGGCGAAGAACCCCTATCTGCGGCGCAGCAAGACCGAGGCCGCCAGCCTCCATCATGGTGTCGCCGAGGTCATCCAGCAGGTCGTGCAGACGCTTATTAAAATCGGTCACCTCTCTCGACTTTTTGGTTAAAATCGGGTCGCCGTCGTGTAAGATGTTTCTAAGTCCCATTTTTTCTTTTCCTTTTTTGTTGTGAAAGTGTATGTCGGTTATTCCTCTCGTGCGTTAAAGTCGATAAAGACACTCACGCCGTTGTCCTTTTTATCCCTCGTCAGTTCGGCGAGCACGCCGCGCAAAAAGTCGCGAAATCGTTTAGAGTTGCGACACTTTAAGGTCAACTTCACCCGTGTTTTGCCGGCGACGGTCGCTATGTTATAGCTCGCAGGACCTAAAATTTTGAGCGGTATATCACGATTTTCCGCTCGTTTATGTGCCCTGTTCAGTGCCGCTTTAAAGGCGAGCGCGGATTTTTGCGCCTGCTCCTCCTTTGTCGATACAAAACTTATCAGCATCAAGGTACAAAAGGGTGGATAAAGACCGAGTTCACGAATTTCCAGTTCACGCCGAAAAAACTCTTTATAATCCTGACTTGCCGCGAGCTGTAATACCCAGTGGTCGGGATTAAAGGTTTCAATAACCGCACGTCCGTCACCGCCGGCCCTGCCACTGCGCCCCACCACCTGAGTTATAAGCGAAAAGACGCTCTCAAACGCACGGTAGGAGTCGGCATAGAGCGACGAATCCACCGACAGCACCCCGACCAGTGTGACCTTTTCAAAGTCCAGCCCCTTTGCCACCATCTGGGTGCCTATCATGATATCCGCCTTGTGCTCGCGAAACTGCGTTAACATCTGCTCGTGTGAGTTTTTCACGCCGACCGAGTCGGTATCCATGCGCAGTATACCGGCATTAGGGAAACGGTCGGCAAGCTCCAACTCGATATGCTCCGTCCCAACGCCGGAGAAGACAAGCTCCCCTCCACAGATGTTGCACCGAGCGAGCGATGGACTTTCACTCGCACCGCAATAGTGACAAAGGAGTTTATCGCTCCTTTTATGCAACACCATCGGCACTGTGCAAGAGCCACAGGTCTTGGCGGCTCGGCACTCTCTACACAGCCCGACGGTGCGATATCCTCGTCGATTTAACAATAGTATTGTCTGTTCGCCCGATTTTAAATTTTGCTCTATCTCGCCGGCTAAAAAGCTCCCTATCGAGGCGGTCTCGCCTGCCTCTTTCAAGGTGCGCAGGTCGCAGAGCTGGGCGTTTGGCAGTGGCGCGTCGTTATACCTTGTCAGCAGTTCATAATAATGAAAAAAGCCCTTTTGAGCGTAATAATACGCAGATATTGATGGTGTAGCGGATGCCAATAATAAAAACGCACCGCATTCTCGCGCACGATATGTCGCGACAGTAACGGTGGAAAAACGCGGTGTCTGATCGCTCTTGTAGCTGTTCTCCTGCTCCTCGTCGATAATGATGAGACCGAGGTTTTTCATGGGGGAAAAGACTGCGGTGCGCGTGCCGATCACTATTCTATAATCCCCTCTTTCGATCCCTTTATAATAGGAGGCGCGCTCGCCGTCCGACAGTGCGGAATGGACAAGCGCAACCGACTCGCCGAACATCTCGCCGAGGCGTTTTGACATCTGGGTCGCGAGCGAAATCTCGGGTAGGAGCAACATCGCGGATTTGCCGACAGCAATCAGACGTTCAATCAGTTTGATAAATACGGCTGTCTTACCGCTCGCCGTGACACCGTACAGCAGTGCCGGCTTTGTGTCCGGTGCATCTGCTATGGGGCACATCTCATCAAAGACCCGTTGTTGGTCAGGTGAGAGGAGGAGCGGTGTTTTAAGCATCGGTGGTGGTATCTCACGGAGTTTCGGTTCCTGTTTCTTGCGACGAACGAGGGAGTACTCACCATCTTTTGAGACGATTTTATACAGGAACGGCATGGGAAGGACCACCCTCACCGCATCAAACATCCCACAAAAATATTGCTCCTTGATAAATTCGCAGAGCTCTATCTGCTCCTCACTCAGCGCATGTTCAGGGGGTGAGACGGCGATAAGTGACTTTATCGCCTCCGATTTAAGCCCTTCGGCGGCAGGGTTCATCTCCACAAAGCCGAGCACCAACCCGAGACGCGGACGGTTGCCCTGACCGAACGGCACCATACAAAACCGCCCTCTCAGGTCACCCTCATCTAAAAACAACTCGTATCGGTAGCTATAGGGCTTATCAAAACGGTGGTGAGCGCCTTCAACCGCTACGACGCAAAATCGCTCAAACATTCAATCTGTTTAGCGTCTTGTCTATGTAGTCAAGGAGTTCCTCGGCACAACTCTCGATGGTCTCGTTGACGACACTGTGGTCATAATCGCGCGAGAACTGCATCTCCTCTAGCGCGCGTTTCAGTCGAGATTCGATAGCTTCACGGGAGTCGGTGCCTCTGTTTTCAAGTCGGGAGCGCAGTTCCTCCATGGAGGGTGCGTGGATGAAGAGCAGTAATGAATCCTCACGCATCATGCGTTTTATCTGCATACCGCCATCCACCTCGATGACTAAGAGGACGACCTCACCGTTTTCAAGACGTTGTTCCACCTCTTTTTTCGGCGTGCCGTAATAGTTACCGACGTAGTTTGTATACTCCAACATCTCGCCGTTATCAATGCGAGACTTAAATTCCTCTTTATCCAAAAAGTAGTAGTCGACGCCGTCCTGTTCATTCTCTCGTGGTGCACGAGTCGTGGCGGAAACAGAGCGTTTCATTCCGGGGGATTTTTTCAGCATATAATCTACAATGCTGTCCTTTCCACTGCCGGACGGACCGGAAATTACTACCAAAAGACCTTTTTTTCTCACATTCAACCTCCTTTAATTATTCGTTTAATGATGTTATACGTGCCGATAATGTATCAATTGCGAGCCCGGACAGTATGACATGTCCGGAGTCAACAACAATAACCGCCTTTGTTTTCCTGCCAAAAGTTGCATCCACCAGCCGACCGTCCTCTCTTGCGTCGGATATCATCCTCTTTATCGGAGCGGAGTCCGGAGCGGTGAGTGACACTATACGCTGTGGCACTATATAGTTGCTAAAACCAATGTTTAAAAGTTGCATAGCATAAAGTCCCGGAATTTATTCTACATTTTGTATTTGCTCTCTGATCTTCTCTAACTGAGATTTCATCTCAATGACGGTCATGGTGACCTCACTGTCCGAGATTTTCGAGCCGATTGTGTTGACCTCCCGTCCAAGTTCCTGCAATAAAAAGTCTAACTTTCGTCCTGCCGGCTCGCCGGAGTCCATGATGGTCAAAAACTGCTTAATGTGGGAGTTTATCCGCACCGTCTCTTCGGTAACACTGATTTTGTCGGCGAATATTGCCGCCTCGGTCACAAGTCGTGACTGCTCGATGTTGTTGTCCTCAAGTAGGCTGCAAAGCCGCGCATATAGCCTATCATAATACTCCCCTTTGCGTTTATCGCCGCCCTTTTCAATCTCCTTTGCACTCTCAAGCAAAAGGGAGAGACGTTTTTTGATGTCGTCGGAAAGTTTATCCCCCTCGACACCTCGCATATCGCAAAGCTCATTCAGTGCCGGCGATAAAACCTGCATTACGTCGGCAAACATTGCATCCTCGTCGCACTCCACCCGTTCGGTCACAAAAATGTCGGGTATGCGTGTAAAGGTGGTGGCACTCACATCGTTTTTTATGTTCAGTTCGTCACAGAGCGCGCCAAACGCCGCAAGATAGCTCTTTGCAAGCCGCGTATCCACCTTGACCTCGACATCGGTTGCCTCGATCGATTGTATATAGAGGTTTAAATCCACCTTGCCACGGCGAACACGCTTGGCAATCTCCTTTTTAAGTCGATCGTCGAGGAAGTTGTACGCCCTCGGCATACGTGCGGAATATTCAAGATATCGGTGGTTAACCGATCTTATCTCGACGGTGATAACCCGTCCGTTAACGGTCGCGCTGTGACGACCAAATCCGGTCATGGAGGTGAGCATGTTTTTCCTTTTTTGGGTGGGTAAGGATTTTTGGTTATGTAAATGTAGGGTCGCCCCTACACATCGAATGTCATGTCAATTATATAAACGTCAGCACCCTATCTGTCATCTCGCGACTGCCTACCGTCTCTTCGCCCTGTTTTGCTATGTCGGCGGTGCGCAGACCTGCTGCGAGGGTGGCGGTGACTGCATCGTTAACCGTCTTTGCCTCTGCCTCGAGACCGAACGAATATTTGAGCATCATTCCGACCGAGAGTATGGTCGCGAGCGGATTGGCAACCCCTTTGCCGGCGATGTCGGGTGCCGAACCGTGGATAGGCTCATACAATCCTTTTTTGGTCACACCGAGCGAGGAAGAGGGCAACATACCGATAGAGCCGGTCACCATCGAGGCCTCGTCCGAAAGGATATCGCCGAACATATTTTCCGTTACTATTACATCAAACTGGCGTGGATTGCGCACCAGTTGCATTGCACAGTTGTCGACCAGCATGTCGGAGTATTCCACCTCGGGATATTCCTTCGCGACACGGTGGGCTACCTCACGCCAAAGTCGGCTGGACTCCAGCACGTTTGCCTTGTCGACCGAGCAGAGTTTTTTGTCACGCACCATCGCCATCTCAAAGCCGACACGCATGATGCGCTCCACCTCTTTTTCGCTGTATATCATGGTGTCGTATGCCGCCTCGCCCATCTCACCGCCGTCACGACGACCACGCTCACCGAAGTACGCTCCACCGATAAGCTCACGCACCACCACAAAGTCAAGTCCACCCTCGGTCAACTCCGGTTTGAGTGGACAGGCATCACGCAGGACATCAAAGAGCACCGCAGGACGGATGTTTGCGAACAATCCCATCGCACTGCGCAGACCGAGTAACGCTCTTTCAGGGCGCATGTTGCCGGGCAGGTTGTCCCATTTAGGTCCGCCCACCGCCCCGAGTAGGACGCTGTCGGCGGCAAGGCAGGTGTCAATGCTCGCCTGTGGTAGCGGCTCGCCATGTTTATCTATCGCCATACCTCCGGCGTCCGCCTCGGTATAGCTGAAAGTATGTCCGAATTTCTCACCGATTTTATCGAGGACGCGCACCGCCTCGCCCACAATCTCAGGGCCGATTCCATCACCCTTGATTAGGGCTATGTTGTAGTTCATTTCTCTGTGTCCTTTCTTGATGCTGTGTATTCATAACATTGTGTCGAGATATGTAGGGGGCGGGTTTTCCACCCCGGCCTTTATGTGCAATTTGCTGTTGTGACGGGAGGAGAGACCCCTCCCCTACAACACGACATACCTATTTATTTTGAATTATTTCACCGACAAAAGCAGACCGCCCTTGTCCTTGATGTTCCTTACAAACTCGGGTAGTGGGTTGGTTTTGTATTCCTTGCCCTTGGTGGCATTCTTTATTATGCCGTTAATTACATCGACGCTCACCTCGTCGCCTGCGTCTATATCTGCGACCGCCTCGGGGCATTCCACTATATTCAGTCCGATGTTGATTGCATTGCGGTAGAATATGCGTGCAAAGGTGTTTGCAATTACACAGTCGATGCCACAGGTTTTGATGACGAGTGGCGCATGTTCACGCGAGGAGCCGCAGCCGAAGTTGTCGGTGGCGACGATGATATCGCCCTTTTCTACCTTTTTGACAAACTCGAGGTCTATGTCCTCCATCGCGTGTTGTGCAAGCTCGTTCGCATCACTGGAGTTGAGATATCGCGCCGGTATTATTACATCGGTGTCAACATTTGCACCGTATTTAAAAACTTTTCCCATTATTATGACCGTTCCTTTCTCTTATTCCGGTTGTGAAATGTATCCGTCTATCGCCGACTGTGCCGCCACTGCCGGGGAGGCGAGGTAGACCTCACTCTCGGGGTGACCCATCCTGCCTACAAAGTTGCGGTTGGTGGTGGCGACAGCGCGCTCACCCTTGGCGAGTATGCCCATATGACCGCCGAGACAGGGTCCGCAGGTCGGTGCAGAGATGGCACATCCCGCATCGAGGAAGATGTCAAAATATCCTGCTTTCATGGCATCACGGTAGATTTTTTGGGTTGCGGGTATTACGATACAGCGCACGTTTTTGGAGACGATCTTGCCCCTCAAAACCTCGGCGGCAGTCGCGAGATCGGATAGGCGACCGTTGGTGCAGGAGCCGATGACCACCTGATCTATCTCGACACGTCCTGCCTCGTCCACCGTCTTGGTGTTCTCCGGCAGATGAGGGAACGCTACGGTCGGTTTTAATGCCGACAGGTCGATGGTATAGGTCTCATCATAGACAGCATCGTCGTCCGCTTTGTATTCGGTATATGCACGGTCGGTGGTGGTTTTTAGGTATTCACGAGTTATCTCGTCCACCTCAAAAATACCGTTCTTAGCGCCTGCCTCGATTGCCATGTTGGTGATACATAGGCGATCATCGATGGTTAGGTTTGCTACACCCTCGCCGACAAATTCCATCGACTTATAGAGTGCGCCGTCCACCCCTATCATTCCGATGATGTGCAGTATAACATCTTTGCCGCCGACCCATTTGGACGGTTTGCCGACCAGCTCGAACTTTATCGCCGAGGGAACTTTAAACCACGCCATGCCCTCGTACATGCCTGCCGCCATGTCGGTGGAGCCGACACCGGTCGAGAATGCGCCGAGTGCGCCGTAGGTACAGGTATGGGAGTCGGCGCCGATGATGACATCGCCCGGTATGACAAGGCCTTTTTCCGGCAAAAGTGCGTGCTCTACGCCCACTTCGCCGGTGTCATAGTAGTTGGTAATATCAAATCGCTTTGCAAAGTCGCGGCATTGTTTGCACTGCTCTGCCGCCTTTATGTCCTTGTTCGGGGTAAAGTGATCCATGACAAGGCAAATTTTCTCCTTGTCGAACACACTGTTAAGATCGGCCTTGTTAAACTCGTTGATGGCGACCGGCGATGTAATATCATTGCCGAGTACAAGGTCAAGTTTTGCCTTGATAAGCTCCCCTGCGCTCACGCTCTCCTTGCCACAGTGTGCGGCGAGGATTTTTTGTGTCATTGTCATTCCCATAGATAAAAATTCCTTTCGTTATTCTTTCAATAGACTGTAGCTGAAACTCTCTACCAGTGCATTAAAACTTGCGTTGATTATATCGGAGGAGACTGCGACGGTCGTCCATTCACTCTCCCCGTCGGAACTGGTAATGAAAACGCGGACTTTCGACCCGGTGCCTTTGCTCCCCTCGATAACACGAACCTTATAGTCGATAAGCTCGACGTTTTTAAGCTGTCCGTATGTGGGTTCAAGTGCGGAGCGCAGTGCACTGTTGAGTGCGTCGACCGGCCCGTCACCCTCGGCGGCGGTCACGTTGCTCTTTTTATTTGCCGTAATCTTGACGACGGCGGTGGAGGGATTATATCTCTCCCGATTGGAGGAAAGTCGCTCCCCCTGCACCTTGAAGTAGTCCACCTTGAAAAAGGGTTTATAATCGCCTACCACCGAGCGGACTAACAGCTCGAAACTCGCGCTCGCCCCCTCGTACTGATAACCGTTGTGCTCCTGTTCCTTGACCTTAGCGAGGATATCCTTTGCAAGCGGACTCTCCTTGTCAAGACCGGGATAAAATTGATCAATCTCGGCAAGTATCGCGCGTCGTCCGGCGACCTCACTGATGAGCAGTCGACGAGAGTTGCCGACCAGCTCGGGCGAGATGTGCTCGAAACTCTTTGTCAGCTTACCGATGCCGTCGATGTGCATACCACCCTTGTGTGCAAACGCAGACGCGCCGACAAATGGTGAGGTGGTGGCAAGGTTGAGGTTGGTGATTGCCGCCATCTTCTCCGCCGCCTCGGTCATCTGCCTCATGCTGTCTTCGCTAAGACATTCATAGCCTGCCTTGAGCTGTAATAGCGGTATCAAGGTCGATAGATTAGCGTTGCCGGTGCGCTCACCTATGCCGAGGAAAGTCCCCTGAATATGTGTCGCTCCTGCCTCGACCGACTGGAGTGAGTTTGCAACGGCAAGACCGCAGTCATTGTGACAGTGTATGCCGATCTTGCTGTGTGGCAGTGCCTTTTTCACCTCGTTCGTGATATCCGTTATCTCGTTTGGCAGACATCCGCCGTTGGTGTCGCATAGTACCAGCACCGATGCGCCCGCTATCGCCGCGGCATTGAGGGTGGAGATTGCATAGTCCGCATTCTCTTTATAGCCATCAAAAAAGTGCTCGGCGTCATAGATCACCGTCTTGCCGTTGTCACGGAAAAATTTAATGGTGTCGGTGATCATGGTGAGGTTTTCCGCCTCGCTCGCGTTTATCACTTTGGTGACGTGTAAAACCGAGCTCTTGCCGAATATTGCAACCGTGTCGGTGTTCGCCTTTAACAGCGACTTGACGTTGTCGTCCTCCTCCGGCTTTATCCCCTTGCGCCTTGTCGAGCCAAACGCAACAATCTTTGCATTTTTAAGTTTAAGCTTTGCGACCTTTTCAAAAAATGCCAAATCTTTAGGATTGGAGCCGGGGTTGCCTGCCTCGATATAGTCAAAGCCCATCTCGTCTAACAGCGAGACTATTTTCAGCTTGTCGCTGACGGTAAACGCTATCCCCTCCCCTTGTGCACCGTCACGCAAAGTGGAATCAAAAAGTTCTATTTTCACACCCATCTATCTACCTTTCAAGCGGTTATTTGTTTTCAAATATCTTATTTATGCCGTTGATGTATGCGAGGATGCTCGCCTCGATAACATCTAAAGAGACACCGCGCCCGTGATAGACTCTACCTTGGCAGGAAAGTTTGACCGAGACTTCGCCCTGCGCGTCCTCACCCTCCGACACCGAATTGATGTGGTAGTCCTCTAAAATCGGCTCAAAGTCGGCAATCATGTTGACCGCATTGTATGCCGCCTCCACCTGACCACTGCCGAGCGCAGTTTTGGTGATGGTGTCGCCGCCGTCTTTTTTAATTTTTATGGTGGCGGTCGCGTCGATGTGTGTGCCGGCGTTGACCACAAAGCTTTCGAGGGTCAACCTCTCCTCTGCCGTGTCGGCGTGGTTGTCGACTATCGCCTCAATGTCCTTGTCGGTGATGGTCTTTTTCTTGTCACACAACAGTTTGAACTTTGCAAAAGCGTCGTCCTGCTCCTCCTTTGAAAGGGAAAAACCGAGCTGTGTCAGACGGTCGCAGAAGGCATGTCGACCGGAGTGTTTGCCGAGAACCATCTTGTTGGAGGAATATCCTACACTCTCCGGTGTCATTATCTCGTAGGTCTCACGGTTGGCGAGCACACCATGTTGATGTATGCCGGACTCATGTGCAAAGGCATTAGCACCGACTATCGCCTTATTCGGCACAACGTTGATGCCGATAATATGGGATAAAAGTCGACTGGTACGGTATATCTGTGTGGTATCAAGACCGGTAGACGCGTTGTAGTATCCCTGACGGGTCGCAAGCGCCATGACCACCTCTTCAAGGGCGGCATTGCCGGCGCGCTCGCCGATACCGTTGACGGTACACTCAATCTGGGTAGCACCGCCGAGCACCGCCGCAAGCGAGTTGGCGACGCCGAGACCGAGGTCGTTGTGGTTGTGGGTGGAGAGGATGACATTCTCGATGCCTTTGACCCTCTCGGAAAGAGCTTTAAAAAGTTCGTACATCTCGCTCGGGGTGGAGTAGCCTACCGTGTCCGGCACGTTGAGCACCGTCGCACCGGCGGCTATAGCACGATTGAACACCTCACAGAGGAAATCTATGTCACTGCGTGAGGCATCCTCGGCAGAGAACTCGACGTTGTCGCAAAGGCTTTTGGCAAGGCCGACCATCTCGGTGACGGTATCCAGCACCTGATCCCTTGTTCTTTTGAGTTTGTATTTAAGGTGCAGGTCACTGGTGGCGATAAATGTGTGTATCAGAGGGTTAACAGCGCCTTTAAGCGCGTCGGCAGAGCGGCGAATATCCCCCTCTACCGCGCGTGAAAGGCTCGCGACCTGTGTCTTTTTCATGGTCTCGGCGATGGCGCGCACCGACTCAAAATCGCCGGGTGAGGAGATTGCAAATCCCGCCTCTATAACATCAACACCGAGGCGTTCCAGCTGACGAGCTAACTCGATTTTTTCCAGCAGGTTCATGGAACAGCCGGGCGACTGCTCCCCGTCACGCAGGGTGGTGTCGAAGATTTTTATATTTTTCATGGTTAGTGGGTTCCTTTCTAAAGTTGCCGTAATATTGTGGTCAGGTTGTAGAATTTATTTGGTCTATTTGGTCGGGAGGGGTGACCCCTCCCCTACGACTTACCTAAACCAGCACCGCCCCTTGTGCCGCACTGGATACTAATTTTGCATATCGAGCGAGGACACCTTTTTGTATCTTGGGTGGTGGCAGGGTGGTGGAGGCTTTACGGGCTTGCAGCTCCTCGTCGCTTACCATTAGAGTTATCACCCCTGCCGGTATGTCGATGCTGATGATATCGCCGTCCTTGACGTAGGCGATTGGTCCGCCTGCCGCTGCCTCGGGCGAGATGTGACCGAGTGCCGCACCACGTGTCGCACCGGAAAATCGTCCATCCGTTATCAGCGTGACCGAGCTGTCCAGCCCCATTCCGGCGAGGGTCGCTGTCGGCGAGAGCATCTCTCTCATGCCGGGTCCGCCCTTGGGTCCCTCATAGCGTATGACAACACAGTTGCCGGCGACAATTTTGCCTGCCGAGATTGCCTCGATTGCCTGCTCTTCGCTGTCAAAAACACGGGCGGTACACTGTGTCACCAACATGTTTTGTGATACCGCACTGCGTTTGACCACACAGCCGTCCGGCGCGAGGTTGCCCTTCAAAACCGCTATACCACCTGTTTTACTATAGGGGTTTTCTACTGTACGTATAATTTCTTCGTCCTGTATGTCGTCAAATACGATTTCGGCGAGTTTTTTGCCGCTGACCGTAATGCAATCACCGTCCAAAAGCCCCGCCTTGATAAGTCGTGACATCACCGCCGGGATACCGCCTGCCGCATGTAAATCCTCTATGAAGTGATAGCCGGCAGGAGAGAGACGGCAGAGATTCGGGGTTATGGCGCTTATCTCGTTTGCGAGCGCTAAGTCTAATTTAAAGCCAGCCTCATGCGCGATAGCCGGCAGGTGCAACATGGAGTTGGTGGAACATCCCAGAGCCATGTCCATGGTCAGCGCGTTGCGAAAAGCCTGCTCGGTCAGAATGTCGCTCGGGCGCAAATTCTCGGCGACCAGTGCGACGGCGCGACGACCGGTTGCCCGTGCGAGGATCAAACGCTCGGAGTAGACCGCCGGTATAGTCCCGTTGAACGGCAACGCAAGTCCGAGAGCCTCGGAAAGGCAGTTCATGGAGTTGGCGGTGAACATGCCGCTACAGGAGCCGACGCTCGGACATGCAGAGCATTCAATCTCGTCCAGGCGCTCACCGTCAATCTTGCCGGCGAGTTCCTGACCGACCGCCTCAAACACGTCGGTAAGGGAAAGTTGTTGTTTTTTGTCTCGAGTTTTGCCGGCGAGCATAGCACCGCCCGACACAAGAATAGAGGGAATGTCAAGTCGAGTCGCCGCCATCATCATGCCGGGGACGACCTTGTCACAGTTGGGTATGAGGACGAGACCGTCAAAGCGGTGAGCCTCGGTGAGGGCCTCGACACTGTCGGCGATAAGCTCGCGTGAGACGAGGGAATAGTGCATACCCTTGTGACCCATAGCGATACCGTCACAGACCGCTATCGCCGGCACTTCAATGGGCAGACCGCCTGCCTCTAATATACCCTCACGCACCGCCTTTGCGATGCTGTCAAGGTGTAAATGCCCCGGCACGACCTCACTTTGAGCATTCACAACGCCTATTATCGGTCGTTTAAGCTCGTCGGCATTGTAGCCGAGGGCTTTAAAAAGACTGCGATGTGGAGCGCGCGCCGCTCCGGTTTTAACAGAATCACTCCTCATATGTTTTTTCCTTTGTTTGTTTTTTTTGTTGGGGGTGGTGTAGGGTCGCCCCTACAACAAAGATCACCCTCTTGGCAGTGCCGACACGCCGCTCCTCACTACCTGTAGTATCTCGAACGGCTTCATCAGTTCTATAAAGGCGTCCACCTTGCCACTGTCACCGGTCAGCTCGAACATTAAGGTATTCTCGGACACATCGATAACGCCGGCGCGGAATATGGAGCCGGTGGATATCACCTCATGCCGATGGCTTATGTCGCATTTGACCTTGACAAGGACATATTCACGGCAGACCGCATTAGACCCGTCTAAAAATACTACGCCTTTAACGTCCTCCTGCTTTGCGAGCTGTTTTTCAATCTGTTCGATGGTTGCCGGCTCACCGGTCACGGTGATGGTCATGCGTGACAAGTCGCTATGCTCGGTGGCGGCGACGGTCAACGAATCAATGTTGTAATCTCGACGGGTAAAAAGACCCGATATACGGGATAACACGCCGGGGTGGTTATCTACAAGTGCGGAGAGCACATAGCTTTTTTCCATAACATTGCGTCCTTTCTCAGTTATCAATCTGTGTTATCGGGTCGTCATAACTCCTGCCGGGAGGGACCATCGGCAGGACGTTGACGTCCATGTCCACCGTAACCTCCACAAACACCGTGCCATCCTCCTTAAATGCAGAGCAGAGCACCGGCATCACGCTGTCATGATTGTCTATCTTAAATGCCTTTGCGCCGAACGCCTCGGCGAGTTTCACAAAATCAGTCTTGCGCTCCAACGTCGTCGCACTGTATCTCTTATGGAAAAGTGCCTTTTGCCACTGGCGCACCATGCCGAGAACGCCGTTATTTAGTAGGATTACAACAATATTGTGGCCACTCTTGACGGCGGTGCACAGCTCGTTAAGATTCATGCCAAAACTGCCATCGCCGGTGAAAAGCACCACCTTTTTGTCCGGATCACTATAGGCACAGCCGATAGCCGCCCCGAGTCCAAAGCCCATGGTGCCGAGCCCACCGCTCGAGAGAAAATGCCGCGGACGGGTTACGGGGTAGTTTTGCGCCGTCCACATCTGATGCTGACCCACGTCGGTCACAACATAGTCATCCTCGTTGAGAAGTTTGCTGACACATTCTATCACATATTGCGGTGAGCAGAGGTTGTTCTCATACTCCGCCTTGTTGTTCTTCTTTTTCCACAGGGCAATCTGCTCCAGCCAACCCTCGCGTGACTTGAACGGCACCAGTTCGCATAGCTTTTTCAGCGCGACCTTTACGTCCGCCTCTACCGGTGCATAGGATAGCACATTTTTGTTTATCTCACTGCGGTCGATGTCGATATGTATTATCTTGGTGTCCTTCGCAAAGGTTTTGGGGTTGCAGATAACTCGGTCGGAGAAACGTGCGCCGATTGCGACAATGAGATCACTCTCCAATACCGCCTGAGAGGAGGTTCTGCTACCGTGCATACCGAGCATACCGGTATATTCCGGCTCGGTAGCAGGGAATGCGCCGATACCCATGAGCGAAAGTGCGATGGGACATGACATGCGCTTCACGAGGTCGAAAAGTTCACTTGATGCCTCGGCAGAGATGACACCGCCACCGGCAAATATAATCGGTTTTTCCGATGCCTTGATCAGCTCGGCGGCCGTCTGTATCTGGCTCTCAAAGTCGGCGCCAACAAACAAAGTTTCCTCCTTTACCGGCTTCTCGGGAACAAACTCCGTTTTTGCGGCAAAGACATCCTTGAGCACGTCGATGAGCACCGGACCTTTTCTGCCGGTGTTTGCTATTTTAAATGCACGGCGCACCACATCGGCAAGCTCGGAAATGTCCTTGACGATAAAGTTGTGTTTTGTTATCGGCATGGTCACACCGAATATATCAATCTCCTGAAAGGTGTCACGACCGAGTTGGGGACGGGTGACGTTGCCGGTGATGGCAACCATCGGGATTGAGTCCATAAACGCGGTAGCAATACCGGTGACAAGATTGGTCGCACCGGGTCCGGAGGTGGCGATACACACACCGGTCTTTGAACTTGCTCTGGCATAGCCGTCGGCGGCGTGTGCCGCACCCTGTTCATGGGCGGTCAACACGTGCTCCACCCTGTCGCTGTAGTCATACAGTGCATCATATAATGTAATAACGTTACCACCGGGATACCCAAAGACGGTATCCACCGAGTTTTCCAAAAGACATTCGCACACAATCTGTGCACCGGTTAACAAAGCCATAACTGCGCTACCTCATCTGTTGTTATAATTATTGTAATAGTACCACAATTAGTGTCAAGGTTCAAGTGTTTTGTTGTATTTTCGTGGATAACACAACTAAAAAAACAAGAATTCGAATTGGGATAGCAAAATTCAGTGCTTGCTAATACTAATTCTTTACATAGTAGTCAAACTTGAAACACACCCTATCTTGCCGCATTTTTGCCGCATTTTAGTCAGAATTATTTCACAAACCAATAGTAAAATTTATTTACGGATATAATGAAATGATTTTTCGGTGAGGGGTTTTATGACGGAGAATGAACAAATGCATACTGTAAAAAATAGGGTGAAAAAGTTGTTTACAACCAACTCTAAAAGGAAGCTAATTATAACTGCTGTTATAATTTTAGCGTCTGCTGTTTGTGCGACA
>CAYJMO010000022.1:0-26105 GCA_964371365.1 uncultured Oscillospiraceae bacterium | reverse complement strand
CGCTCGGCAAAGTCACGTTGAACTCGTACAATGCTTTTAGCTCAAACTGTTGCAGATCTACATATCCCAACAACAGATCACCTGCCTTGTCGATATCCTCCTCACCGCCTGCGACCGGTATGACCGCCGGATCGATGGAGTACTCGAAACTCTCAATGTCAAAGCCCTCCGGTATGTTGGTGAACTCTATCTTGGTCTGCATCTCGCCGAGTTTCATTATTGGGACACTGATCTCCGCCTCGGTAGCACTCATGGTGAAAATTTCCGTGCTTAGCAGATTTCCGTCCACGTCATAAAGTTCGATATCCCCGATGCCGATCGAGCGCTCTGACAGCTCTTCGGTGCCGGAATAGGTCACGACGGCGCGTGTAACCCGTTCAACCTCCGATTCCGGCCCTTGTATGGTAAGCTCGGCAGGGGAGGCGGTGGATACACCGGCGACATAACCGCCGGCGACTATAAGGTCACGAGTGTTAACCTCAATGGCTAATGTCTTGCTCTCGATTCGGTCAAATGTGACCTCTACGGTGGAGGGATTTACCGCAAGAATATCAAAGTCGGCATAGCTGTCCGCCTTGCTGACCACAACCGGCAGGTCATAGGTCCCGGGTCCGGTGACTATGTCGTAGCGCACCTGCACATTTATATCAACCGGTCGCAGGGTGCTGATAAAGCCACGCTCACCACGCACCTCCACGTTGACCGTTGCCTGCGGTGAACCGATAATGCTCAATCCGAGCGTCCTCGTGGCGCTCTGTCCCGCCGTAAAGTCGACCGGTATGGCTGAGATGATATCCTCATAGTCCGTTTCCACTGTGTTGACAATAACGGTCCATGTGATAATCGCGATCAAGACGGAAAAAATTATGCGAAAAGGGCGATTATCAAACATTTCTGACAGGGTTGGTATCTTCAACTTCATCTTTGTTAGTCGTTCCTTTCCTCGGTCTCTGGCTCTTTGTCTTGCCGATCTTTTTTCTTGCTAAACGGTTTATTGTGAAACAGTATACGCTTTATTGTATCCTGTGGGGTGTGCGCTTCGGGACGCTCCGGAATAATCTCCTCTTCCAGGATGCGATAGATTCCGGCACGGTCGACACGACGAATAAGTATGCCGTTTTTCGCGACCGACACTATGCCGGTCTCCTCCGAGATTACAACTACGATGGCGTCGGTCAACTCCGCAATGCCGAGGGCAGCACGGTGTCGTGTGCCGAGGTCTTTACTGATATCATGGTTGGCGGAAAGTGGCATGACACAACCTGCGCTCACTATCTTGGCATCGCCTACTATGACTGCACCGTCGTGAAGTGGTGAGCCGTTAAAAAATATGTTGGATAAAAGCTCGGGGGACACGTCGGCGTTCAATTTAGTGCCGTTGCGGGAATATTCATAAAGACGCATGGTGCGCTCCACCACGATAAGTGCGCCGGTGCGTTTGTCAGACAGCTGTTGGACAGCGTCACAGATGGCGGTGATGGTACTGCGCCACTTTTTGCGCATACTATCCTCCATGACGGTGGAGTTTAAAAAATCCGAGTTGAGCACACGTGCACGCCCCATCTTGTCAAGTCCGCGTCGTATCTCCGGTTGGAAGAGGACAAAAAGCGCAATTATTCCGAAGTTGAGCACCTCATCCAGCAGATAACCGAACGTTTTCAGTCCCACCTCGTTCGCCGCAATGTTGGCAAGGAAGAGGACCAATATACCCTTGATAACCTGGCTGGTGTTGGTGTCGCGCACCACAACTATAAGCCCATAGACCGCCAACGCCACAACTAAAATGTCGATTATGTCGACAAGCTCGATGGTGCCGTAAAGCAGTATAACGTCGTTGACAAACCCGGAAATCCATTCCCCCATAGGTTGTTGTCCTTTCTCTAATAATTTTGTTAATTAAATTATAATAATTCGCGGTTGACTAAAAAGTTATTAATTCTTCACTATAATTGTCGTCGCGCTCGCCGCTATCCCCTCGCCTTTGCCGGTGAAACCGAGCCCTTCTTCCGTCGTCGCCTTGACCGACACCATCTCGGTCGGTATTCCCACCGCCTTTGCGATGTTGGTGCGCATGTCCGGTATAAACGGGGCAAGCTTTGGCTTTTGGGCGATGATTACGCTGTCTATGTTGCCTACGCTGTACCCCTTTTCACCCAAAAGGTTTGCGACCGCCGACAACAACATTATACTATCTGCGCCTTTATATCGTTCATCGCTGTCCGGAAAGTGGGTGCCGATATCGCCGAGTGCCGCCGCGCCGAGCAGTGCGTCCGAGACGGCGTGACAGAGGACATCGGCGTCGGAATGACCGAGCAGTCCGAGCTCATAGTCTATCTGGACACCGCCGAGAATCAGCTCACGATCTTTAACGAGTCGGTGCACGTCATATCCCTGACCTATCCTCATCATCGGCAATCCCCCCTTGATATCGCGGCGGTTTGTAATCTTAATATTTTCAATGTCGCCATCGGTAAGCAACACGCGATGGCCGGCACGCTCCATGACCGAGCAGTCGTCGGTCGGGACAAAATCCTCACACTGATGTACCGCCTTTAGATAATCCTCACGATAGAACGTCTGCGGTGTCTGCACCGTGACAAGACGCTCTCGGTCGGGGGTCGAGCTTACAAACTCACCGTCTATAATCTTTACCGTCTCGATAACCGGCAGGGCAGGGGCGGCAATCCTCGCCCGAGACATGGCTTTTAGCGTATTTAGTATAACATCGACGCTCACAAAAGGTCTCGCGCCGTCGTGAACCGCCACTATCTCGCCGTCACATTCCGCAACGCCGTTGCAAACCGACTCAAAACGGGTTTGACCACCTTTAACCAACCTTATCGGCATGTCCGCGAGCTCCGCTGCAATGCCCGGCATGTTCTCGCCGGCGACAACAATGATGTTATTAAAAAAACCACATTTTACAAAGGTGTCGACCGAGCGTCTTACGACCGAAATGCCGTCTATTTTCAACAACATCTTATCACTGCCGAAACGCACGGCAGAGCCGGCGGCAACTATGACAGCATCGGCGTTATAATTTAACTCTTGCACCGCTTTAACCATTGTTCCTCTTCCCAAAAGCGGAAACTATCACTGCCGGCAACGATATAATGAGTGCGAGCAGGGTGGTAACAGGGTCGACAAACGGCAACAAAACACCGAGAAGTGCACCGATAAGAATAACCACAACCCTCATGGCATAAAACTTTATCCATCCGGTTGGGTTTTTGGTGGCGGTGTAGAGCAGGACATCAGCGACGACAGCACAAACGAGCCCAAGCGCGAGCCCATATAAAGCTTCACTCCCGAGCGAGTCGGTCAAAAGGTAGATAAGACCGATTATGACTACCCCGCCGAGCGTAATGCCCAAGGCGGTAAAAAGTTGTCCTCGATGTTCCATTGTGCCCTTTACAAATTGTTATACCATTCCATATTAATTTTAATCGTTAAAGGGCAAAATGTCAACCTTATTATATTATTTGATAGCAATAAGTGTCACTTCTTCAGCATGTATCTGTGTTGTGTCATATACGGGCAGGGCGATATCGTTTTGCGAAATTAACAGACCGATTTCGGTGCATCCTAATATTACCCCCTGCGCACCCTTGTTGTGCAATTTATTAATTATCTCGATATATCTTTGTTTAGAGGTTGGGTTGATTATCCCTAAGCACAGCTCGCCATAGATAATATCGTTGACAAATTCAATGTCCTCGTCGTCCGGTATAACCACCTCGATTGTGTTCTCAATCAGTTTTTGCTTATAAAAGTCCTGTGTCATGGTGTACTTTGTTCCAAGCAGGGCGACCTTATTAAGGTTATCCCTTTTAATCGCCTTTGCGGTGGCCTCGGCTATGTGAATAATAGGGATGTTTATGCTGTCTGATATTTGATCCGCTACCTTGTGCATGGTGTTGGTGCAGATAACAATAAAATCCGCACCTGCTTTTTCAAGATTTGCGGCAATGTCACAAAGGACCCTTGCGGCTTTATCCCATTCCCCTTTTGCTTGATATTCCTCTATTTCAGCAAAGTCTACACTGTAAATCAAAAGCTTTGCGGAGTGCAAACCGCCCAAAATCTCCTTTGTTTTTTCGTTGATGATTTTATAGTAGTTGAGCGTACTCTCCCAGCTCATGCCACCGATTAAGCCTAATGTTTTCATGGTTTTACCCCTCGCGTTATCGGAACATCCCTTTTTTGATCAGCACTGCCACCACGCAGGCGCTTACCCCCACTGCTATTGCGACCGGCGCCCACCAGAAACTGTCAAAGGGCATACCGCTCTCTATATTCATGCCGTATAGACTGCTGACGATGGTCGGCACCGCCGCCACCAATGTGACAGAGGTGAGTGTCCTCATCGCTATGTTAAGGTTGTTGGAGATGATAGAGGCATAGGCGTCCATCGTGCTGTTTAGCGTCCTTGTGTAGATTATGCACATCTCCCGTGCCTGACTTGTTTCGATGATGACATCGTCTAATATATCCTTGTCGTCCTCATACATTTTTAGAACCCTGCCGCGCGATATCCTGTTGAGCATAAGTTCAATGCTCTTTAGCGAGGTGGAGAAATACACCAGCGACTTCTCAATTCCGAGCAGACTGATAATTTCCCGGTTTTTCAGAGATTTTTGCAGCTTTTTCTCGGTGTAGGAGCTCATCTTATCAATCTCTTTAAGGTAGACTAAATAACGCTTTGCTATGCGATACAAAAGTTGAAGTGTGAAACGGGTCTGCATATAGGTCGCCATCGTACGGTCGTCCCCCTCGGCCAGCCCGGTCATAAAGCTATGTTCCTTTAACGAGATGGTCACGATATACTTTTTAAAAAATATAATGGACATCGGTATTGTGGTGTAAGGCGCCGCCGCCTCGTGAGTATCGTCCACCGTCGGCACGTCCACAACGATAAGAGTCTGCTCGTCCTCAATGTCGATACGCGAGGTCTCCTCCGGGTCTATTGCCGACAGGATAAAGCTCTCGTCTATGCCGAGGACGTTTATTAGATAGTGGACATCCTCCTCACTCGGCGAGACGACATTTATCCAGCAGTCGTCGCTCAAGATGTTTTGAACAGCGGTTATGTTATCCTGTGTTTTTAATATCGTTATCATGTCGCACCCAACTAATTTACCCTATTTTTACCGGACGGATATAGTCCGGCAGTAGATCCTCTGCCAAAATACCGCCCGATTTATTGTATATGTGCAGACCAATGCGCGCCGCAACCTCCGCCGTCGGCATGTCGTTGCCGGTGAGGGTAAACCGCCCTCTATCCTCTTCGACCAACATCTCATAAAATATCTTCGCACCGTCCCCGGCGAGTAGGGCGTGTTTTTCCTCAAAAATGCCTTGTATCTCACCACAAGACAGGTGGGTCGGCGCTATTTTTTGTTGTGTAGCTCCATCCTTCACCCGATACGCCGCCGAGAAAAAATTCCCCCGACGTGCATTTAATAGTGTTATCACATTGCCGTCCTGTTGACCGGCGGCGAGCACCTGCAAAGTATTTACCGCAACACAGGGTTTATTACATGCCATCGCAAGACCTTTTATGGTGGATACCGCTATGCGCAGCCCGGTATAGCTCCCCGGACCGTTGCAGACCACATACAGGTCAATTTCTTTCGGTGTCACACCGGCAGTTTTAAAGGCAACATCACAGAGCGGCATCAACCGCTCACTGTGCGTCCGGCCGTAGTCCTCGGTGTGTGAAAAAAGTATCTGTCCGTCTGTTACAATAGCGACCGACGCGGATGTGGTACTGCTATCCAGTGCAAATATTGTCATCTGCATGTCCCTTTTTGTACTCGATGGTGATGTGACGTTTTTCCTTCTCTGCCTTGATAGTTATCAGGATATGGGGCTCGATATACAGCTCCGGTGCGCGCGCCGACCACTCGACGGCAAGCACCGCACCTTCGTCCAAAAGGTCGTAAAATCCAAGCTCATCGAGGTCGACATCGTTTAGGCGATAGAGATCAAGATGTGCAAGGCGGTGCCTCCCCTCATAGATATTGAGTATCGCAAAGGTCGGGCTACTGCAATACCCCTCACAGCCCAGTCCCTCAAATATGCCGGTGCAAAAGGCGGTTTTGCCCGCTCCGAGCTCGCCTTCCAAAAGGATTATCTCACCACCGACCAGTCCCTTTGCAAAACCTTTTGCTATATCCAGCGTCTCCTGATAGGAGAAACTTTTATATACCCGTCTCAATAGTAAAGCCCCCTTGTAAACTCACCGTCAAACGGTTCACCGTCACGGAACATCGTCACCACCTCGGCGACACGTTCCGGCGGCTCATCAGTCATATAAAGTGTGAAAAAGTCCACCGCGAACTCCCTTTGGCGCTCCCCGATATACAGCGGCACCGCGCCGAATATCTCAACAAAGCCGTCACGGCGTAAAATGTTGAGATGCCGTCCCTTGCGGTCGATTAGTTCATCCTCTATCCTATCATGACAAGCGGCAGACAGCATAAGAGGAAGGTGCCCATACCCGACAACCCCAACCCCCTCCTGAAACGCCGCGCAATCGACCGCAGAAATTTCAACAGAAAGTAATAAGTCATCAATATTTTGCGTTTTGTAGAATTCGCATGCGATATGATTTGTTATGTTAAGTCCAAAACCACCGTGTCGTGTCTTTGGGCAAAGTGCGATGTGGGAGGGGTTTTCCACCATGAAATGATCGAACCCGAGGCGCTCGGCATCTTTGACATACCGCTCGGCGGTTGCGTCGTCACACCCTCTCGAAATCTCGACTATAGCTTTATCAATAATGCTTTTCGACAGCCGGTCGGTCTGCTCTGCCGGAATTATGATATATTCAAAAAGGTCGGTGTTGACCATCTCAAGTTGTGATATGTCCGCCACCCTCAGACGCAACCCTTTTTCGGCCTTGTGATTCTTGATCGATTTGTCGGGGAGGGAGTAGTCCGTCACCGGATAGGGTTTTGTCTCGCTCAACTGCTGTGACAACCGTTCCAACAGTGAGCGGCGCAGATTTGCAACCTCACGCGAGGGGACGAAAACACCCTTTTGCAACGAGAGTTTGCAGTTATCTATATAAAATTGCGTGCCACCGGTCTTGCACAGCGCGTTTTTAAGTGCGTCGGTCTGGTCCTTTTCGGTCGGCTCTGTGATGACACTCATCTGCTCACTCAACATCTGTTCATTGCAAAGTAATGTAAGCGAGATTTCATCGTCACGCAGTGTAAGCTCGGCATCTACCGGCACACTTTGGCGCTCGGTGCGGTAGAGTGTACGCAGAGCCGGCAGGAGCTTTTTTGTCCTCTCACCGTCCCGTTCGGTTCGCTCCCCAAAAAGGTCATCGCCTTTATAAAGGTGACCCTCGGTAAATCCACCGTGGGAAAATGCTCCCTCCAACGTCTCGATATCGTAGTTTAGCCCATCCCTTGCCCTCGCTGCCGAGCTGACCGCGGCGGCGACATATTCCGGGGTGCGCATTCGCCCCTCTATCTTAAACGCACTCACACCTGCGTTTGCAAGCGTTGGCAGATGTGAGAGGGTGCTCAGATCACGAAGTGATAACAGCGAGGCAGGTCTGTCCGTCTCACATGCTTTATACGGCAGGCGACAGGGGGAGGCACAACTGCCGCGGTTGGCACTGCGACCTCCTAAAAATGCACTCATATAGCACGCACCGGACACACTGTAGCAGAGCGCACCGTGCACGAAAACCTCCAACTCGGCATGAATGCCGGCTTCTTGCATGGTTTTTAAACTTGCCTCTCGACCAATGACAACGCGTTTAAAACCAAAATCGGCAAGCACTCGCACCGCACTCGGTGTCAATGCACTGCACTGGGTGGAGGCATGGACAGGCAGGTCGGGGCAGATGGCTTTAGCCATGCATAACACCGCCATATCCTGTACTATGACGGCATCAACCCCACATAGCGCTACCGATCTTATGGTATCTGCAAGCTCGTTTAGCTCGCCATTGTAGATAAGTGTATTGATGGCAACAAAAACCCGCACCCCCCGTGTGTGGCAATAGCCGACGGTTTCGCGCAGGTTTTCGATATTAAAATTTTCTGCAAAGGCACGGGCACTGAAACGCTGTAGCCCAATATAGACCGCATCGGCACCACAACGTATGGCGGCACTCATCATCTCGTGATTGCCGGCCGGTGCCACTATCTCCGGCAAGGGGGATAGCTTAAAAATGAGCCGGTCCCTTTTTTGCCGCCTCTAACTCATGTTTTGTGCGGTTAAGCTCTCGTTTGACGTCCTCCAGTTCCATCTTGCTACGCGCGGCATCCTCGAGGTAGTCCTTTATCTGGGTACGCATATTCTCGGCGGTCATCTGACTTTTTTGAAGCTCGTCGAGAAAGCTAAGCGCGGTCAGCACGGCAGCGGTAGTAACCGAGGCGGAGGGCGAGGCAATCATGATAGATTGCATAGCCTCGTCAAGCTTGGACGCAAGCTCTACAAGATACTTTTCATCATCGTTAGTGGAGACGACATAATCGCTCCCACATATATCCAAACGAACCTTTGTCATAGACATCCCTGTGACCTTTCTATCCAAATCTTTACTTTATATCCTAATTATATCAAAAAATCAGAAAAATGCAACTTGTTTTTTTCGACAGGTATAAAATAATAGTCAATTGGCTTGAAAAATGAGAGGGTGATGTGTTGCAATGTGATTAATATGCAATCCGATACACTACACAAGATATCGATCAACAATCCATGTAAACGTTCCTAATGCGATAGCCCTCTTGTCTCTACCAACGCCTTACACACCCTCTTTTCCGGCACAAACACCCAGTGCAACTGAATTTTGTAGCTGATGATTGCAAGGGTGAGGTCTATGATTGGTTTTGCGATTACCTGTATTGCACCAAGATAGATATTAAAGAGATTTACCGCAACGGTGGAAATTGTCAGCTGAACAATCCACAGGGTATAGTACTTTATGTATGCCCTTCCTGAGGTTATCTCTTTGGATGCGAATGTCTCACGGTTTAGCCTAAAATCTATTATGGAGGAGATTACCCTCGCGCTCACCGCCGAGAGGCTGGTTGCCACCGTTGCACCGAGCGCCGAGTCGGTCATATAAAACAAAAAGGTGAAAAGCGCAATGTCCGCAAATGCACAGATAAAGGAGTTGCCTACATACTGAAAAAGTCCTTTGAACATGTGAAAAAGTACGCGTGAGCCGTCCTTAAATGTGTGAAAATGACTTGCGGAATTGTTGTCATAATAGATGGTGTCTATGTCAAGGGCATATATGTTTATGCCTCTTTTTCTTGAATAGATAAGCATGTCAAGCTCATATTCATACCGCTCCGCCTTTAAAGACAGCAAAAAGTCAAAGTGTTCTCTTCCGATTGCCCGTAGTCCGGTCTGGGTGTCGTTTAGGTTAATGCCGTACAGCAGGCGCAGTGTCATTGCCGAAAATGCGTTGCCGGCTCGACTGCGCTTCGGTGTATTATCATCAAATGTCCTCACCCCGAGTATCAGCTCGTTTGGTCGTACGCAAAGCGTCGCTATCATCCTCGACACATCTGCAACGCTATGCTGTGAGTCTGCATCGGCCGTAACAATCCCGTCGACGTCATCGCGCAAAAGTGAGAGATAGCGCACCGCAGTTTTTATGGCGTACCCCTTGCCCTTGTTTTTTGTATGGTATAGTACCTTGACGCGGTCCATCCTCTCAAGAGCCTTGAATAGAATCTTTTTCTCGTCGGCACTGCCGTCATCTACCACAACCACCTCGGTGTCGATCGTCCGCAAAAGTTCATCGACATAGCCTATCAACTCACCTCCCGGTTGATAAGCCGGTATAACCACAACCACCTTCATAACTATAACCATTCCTTTCTTCATGTTTTTTGACACTCTGATTTCAACGTACCTCGCTGAAAGTGAATCCATTTAGTTCTGTGTTTTGTGGTTATTTTATCACATAAAAAACAAAAAACTACCCTTTTGCCTTAAACGTAAGCAAAGCAAAAGGATAGCTAAAGAAATATGAAAGATTTTTGAAAGAAAGGCTATATAATGGTCAGTATATCAACAAAACCGGTAACCTCAAAGACCTCCATGATGGTCTCGTTAACATTTTTGACAACCATGCCGCCCTTTTTGCTCATTATCTTTTGAGCGCTAAGTATCACCCTAAGACCTGCCGACGAGAGATAATCAAGCTTTTCCATGTCGATGACGAGAGAATCTACGTTGTCGACATTCTCTTTAAGCTCCGCTTCCAGCTGAGGTGAGGTGGTGGTGTCCAATCGACCCTCAAGTGTAAATACAATTTCCGAGCCGTTCATCTGCTTGTTGATAGTCATGATATAATCCTTTCAGATGTGAAATGTTGTTTTCCTTGATTATATCACAATATATTTTTATAATCAACTTATTTCTTAAAAAGACAAACTTTTGTTTACATTTATATTGTGAAATGGTATAATTAAAGGCAAGAATTAACCGATATGGATAAATCTAAGGATGGATAACAATCTTTTCAGGAAAAAAAGTATAGATAAAATTTCGTCGCCGGAACAGCTGAACGACTATATCCGTGTCTCCAACCCCGGGGTGTGGATTGTGCTAATCGCCTCACTTTTTTTACTGACAGGCTTTTTGGTGTTCGCCGTTTTCGGTCGGATAAACACGATTATACCTCTTGCCGCCGTCAGTGAACAGGGTTCGGTCTACTGCTATATTAAAGAAGACGATCTTGACAAAATCGCACTCGGAACGACGGTCGAGATTGAGGGACAGGGCTACCCCATAACCGAGCTGTCCTCAACACCGACAGCGCTAAGCGACGAGGCGGACGACTATCTGCTTTATTCCGGCGAAATTATGCCGGGTGAATGGGTCTATACCGCGGTTCTCGATGCCACACTTGACGACGGAATTTATGAGGCGAGTGTCACCACCGAGAGCATTGCGCTGATTACCTTTATAATTAACTGAGGACAAAACGACTGCGAGAGGAGGTGATGAGTTGCAAAGAAAAGGGATAAAACAGCCGGTCACGGGCGGTTACGCCAAGGGTGTGCCGGTCATAATGCAGATGGAGATGCTGGAGTGTGGCGCGGCTTGCCTTGCGATGATTTTAGCCTACTATGAAAAATGGATACCGCTCGAGCAGGTTCGCTCCGACTGCGGTGTTTCTCGGGACGGCTCCAACGCAAAAAACCTTCTGCTCGCCGCGAGGAACTACGGTCTCGATGCAAAAGGATACCGCTTTGAACCGGCATCACTGCGACAAAGCGGCACATTCCCCTGCATAATCCACTGGAACTTTAACCACTTTGTGGTACTCCGAGGGTTCAAGGGCGACAAGGCGCTTTTAAACGACCCGGCAAAGGGCAACTACTCCGTCTCCATGAAGGTGTTCGACGAATCGTTTACCGGAATATGCCTCATGTTTTCACCAAACGACAAATTCGAGAAGAGCGGTGCGCGTCGCTCCATGCTCGGGTTTGCGAAAAGTCGGCTAATCGGCGCAAAAACAGCAATAATTTTTGTTGTCATGACCACCGCGATGGCGTCCATAATTACACTTATTACCACCGCTTTTTCCGGCTTTTATATCGATCGACTGCTCAGCGGCAGTAATCCGGAGTGGTTTTTGCCGTTCATCATAGTCGTGTCGTCAATCGGAATTATACAGCTCTGTGTCAATACCGTCAACGCCGTCTACTCGCTCGGCATCAACGGCAAACTCTCGGTCATCGGCACCACCTCGTTTTTGTGGCATGTCCTGCGGTTGCCTATGGAATTTTTCTCCCAGCGTATGGCGGGCGACATCGACGAGCGCAAATCCTCCAACGCCGAGATTGCAAATACACTGATCGCCACTCTCGCACCACTCGTTCTGGACGCCGTCATGATGGTGTTCTATCTTGTAGTTATGATTCGCTACAGTCTTTCCTTAACCCTGATAGGTGTGTTGTCGGTGGTAATTAACCTCGTTGTATCTAATGTTATCTCTCAAAAGCGCATTAATATCACACGGGTGCAGATGAGGGATGCCGGTAAACTTGCCGGCGCGACCGTCTCCGGCATCGAGATGATAGAGACCATAAAGGCGAGCGGAGCGGAAAACGGTTTCTTTGAAAAATGGTCGGGACATCAGGCAGGAGTCAACACTGCGCAGATAAGATATGAAAAACTCAACCGATATCTCGGTATGATACCGGTGCTTGTCACACGCCTCGCGAACATCGCGGTGCTGATTGTCGGTGTCTATCTCACCATGGTGGAGCAGTTTACACCCGGAATGGTCATGGTCTTTCAGGGGTTTTTAATGTCCTTTACCGAGCCGGCGATGACCCTTATCTCATCGGGGCAAACATTGCTCGAGATGCGCAGCGAGATGGAGCGTGTCGAGGATGTCATGAACTACCCCGTCGACCGCAACTTCGATGAGGAAAGTAGCGAGGAGTATGCCAAGCTCACCGGCAATATCGAGATGAAAAACGTAACTTTCTCCTACTCCAAACTCTCGGATCCGTTGATAAAGGACTTTAACCTAAGCGTACGTGCAGGCGACAGAATAGCCTTTGTCGGGGAATCTGGTTGTGGCAAATCCACCCTGTCAAAGCTCATTTCCGGACTGTATAAACCTTTAAAGGGGGAGATACTATTCGACGGCAGACCGATAGATGACATCGACAACTCGGTCTTTACCGGCTCGCTGTCGGTGGTGGATCAAGATATCATTCTTTTTGAAGACACTATATCCAACAACATCAAGATGTGGGACAGCACCATCGAGGATTTCGAGATGATTATGGCTGCTCGGGACTCCAGTCTTCACGAGGATATCATGAAACGAGACGGCGGATACCAGTATCGCGTCGGCGAGGGAGGAAAGGATTTCTCCGGCGGTGAGCGACAACGCATGGAGATTGCCCGCGTGCTTGCTCAGGACCCGACCATCATCATCCTGGACGAGGCAACCAGCGCACTGGATGCCAAGACGGAGCAGGAGGTCATACAGTGCATCAAGGATCGCGGTATAACCTGCATAGTCATAGCACATCGTCTATCCACCATACGGGATTGTGACGAGATTGTTGTCATGAGCTATGGCGAGGTGGTGGAACGTGGCACACACGAGGAGCTCTATGCCAAGGGTGGTGCCTACAGCGAGCTTGTGTCCAATGAATAAAGGAAAGGAAGATACCGTTTGAGTTGGTTTGACGAACAGGTAAGACAGCGAAAACAGGGGGACGATGATGCGTTCACCGACTCGTTTGTCGACATTGCCGGCGCAGTGATGGGTCGGCGACTTTCCCACGCCCTGAACGACGACCGACTTGTTACCAAAAGTGCGGTGGAGGAGATTCTCAAATACTATCGACTAAAACCAAAACCCATACCGGACAGCATAACCGAAATGAACGAACAGATTGAGTATCTGATGCGCCCTCACGGCATTATGCGCCGTACCGTCACACTCACATCCGGTTGGCACAAGGACGCTATAGGCGCTATGCTCGGCGTTTTAAAGGAGGGCGAGACGGTGGTGGCGCTGTTGCCACACGGCATGAGCGGCTATTGTTATGTCGACCCATCGTCCAAGCTGACGGTTCGCATAAACTCCGGCAACGAGCATCTGTTTGAGGAGGAGGCAATCGCGTTTTACAAACCCCTTCCACTGGAACCGATAGGGGTTGCCGATCTTTTCAAATACATGGTGAGCACCCTGTCATTCGCAGATATTGCACTGCTTATAGTTACCACCTTTGTAGCGTCGTTGCTCGGTCTGTTTTTACCGCTACTTACCAGGTTTTTGTTTGACGATGTTGTCGGCTCGGGCAGTGTCAGTCTATTGTTGAGTGTATCGGTATTTTTAATCTGCATCACGGTCAGCACCTTGTTAATTGAGACGATAAAGCAACTTTTTACCGCGCGGTGCGGCACTAAACTCGGGATTTCGGTTCAGGCGGCGACCATGATGAGGTTGTTGTCGTTGCCGACCGGCTTTTTCAAGGAATACAGCGCCGGCGAGCTCTCCAGCAGGATGGCGTATATGAAACTCTTTTGCGATACCCTTATCAGCATTATTTTTATTACCGGAATAAGCTCACTTTTCTCGTTGGTGTATATCGTTCAGATAGCCTCCTTGGCGCCACAGCTTGCCCTTCCGGCGGTGGTGATACTGCTGAGTTCGCTGATACTTTCGATAGTCTCGGCGGTTATCGGCACAAAAATAAACAAGCGTCAGATGGAGCTGTCAAGCAAGGAGAGTGGCATGTCCTATGCGCTGATATCCGGCGTGCAAAAGATAAAGTTGTCCGGCGCCGAAAAGCGCGCCTTTGCAAGGTGGGGGGAACTCTTTGCAAAGGGGGCAAGATTGCGATACAACCCACCGCTGTTCATCAAGATAAACTCGGTTCTTGCACTCGGAATAACACTCATCGGAAACATTGTCATCTATATCGTTGCGGCAGAGGCTCAGATAGGTGTGGCGGACTACTATGCATTCCAGAGTGCTTACGGCATGGTCGGGGCGGCATTCGCCTCCCTCGCCGGCATTGCGCTGTCGGTCGCAACAATAAAACCGATGTTGGAGATGGTCGCGCCGATACTAAACACCTCGCCCGAAATTTCACAGGGAAAAAAGGTGATAACCAAGCTCGGCGGTTCGATAGAGCTCAGCAACATCAGCTTTAGATATTCCGACACCATGCCTCTTGTATTAGATGATCTATCGCTCAAAATCCGTCCGGGACAGTATGTGGCTATAGTGGGGCGCACCGGTTGCGGCAAATCGACGCTCATGCGGCTGTTACTCGGATTTGAAACCCCGAACAAGGGTTCGATCTATTATGACGGCAAGGACATGAATAACATCGACCTTAAATCGTTACGACGTCGGATTGGGGTCGTGCTGCAAAGTGGCAAGCTATTCTCGAACGACATCTTCTCCAACATTACGATCTGCGCACCCTGGCTGACCCTTGACGAGGCATGGGAGGCGGCGGAGCTCGCCGGTATCTCCGAGGATATCCGCAGGATGCCGATGGGTATGCACACCATGGTGTCGGAGGGCGGCGGCGGCATATCGGGAGGGCAAAAACAACGATTGATGATAGCACGCGCCATCGCTCCAAAACCAAAGGTACTAATGTTTGATGAGGCAACCAGTGCGCTCGACAACAGGACACAAAAAAAGGTCTCCGCCTCGCTGGATAACCTGCGGTGCACCAGAGTAGTTATCGCACACCGCCTATCCACCATAAAGCAGTGTGACCGAATTATAGTGCTTGAAAACGGCAAGATTGTCGAGGATGGAACATATGAGCAGTTGATAGAACGCCCCGGATTCTTTAAAGAGCTGGTGGAGCGTCAACGACTGGATGCGTAGGAGCGGTGTTCTATTCCGCACTGAATAAATTCCCTGCTGTGCCGAATAAAGATCATACCGGCATCCTTTCCAAAAACTCATCACTACTATCGATAAGCCCTCATCAAGCTCAACCCCGAACAGGGTACAAAGACAATAGGCTTTATTTTGGCAAAACTTTCTTTAAATATGCTATCTGCTCCTCGCTGGGGTGGATAGCATATTTTTAACGATTATAACTGTACTGAGTATTATGCTGTTTTTAAACAGTTGTTAAACTCACTGTTATAAGCAAAATCTACGTGATAATTCACTTTAACGTTGTATTAAAGCTTTTCGTTTAGATTTTAGTCGTTTTTCACATATTTTACATAATTTTTTGTGGTATTTGTAGATTTTGAAATATCCTATTGACAAAGTACTATTAAAATGCTATTATTTCACTACAACGTTAAAGTAAATCAACAAAGATTTTCGTCATTGACTTCTATACAAAAACTGTGTTATTATTAAGTATTAAAAATTGTGTAATCTTTAACGGTAAAGTATGGAGGAATTATGGTAACCATCAAGGAGATTGCTTCGGCGTGTGGGATTTCTGCAACTGCAGTCAGCAAGGCACTTCGGGACGAGAAAGACATTTCCAAACAAACTATAGAACTCGTCAAAAAAACCGCGCAGGAGCTTGGATATGTGAAAAACCCCGCCGCTGTCCGACTAAAGACAAATCGCTCTTATAATTTCGGTATTCTACTGGAGGACGGTTTGCACAGCGGTCTTACCCATGAGTTTTTCGCCTCTATACTTAACAGCTTTATCAACGAGGCGCGGGAGTTCGGATATACTGCGACATTCGTCAGCGACCGATTCGGAAAAAGCACCATGAGCTATGTCGACTACATCAAGATGCTCGGTTGTGATGGTTTGATTATTCTGGTTCACCAGTTTGAAGAGGATAAGCTGCTCGATATTGTCTCCAGTAAGATCCCTATCGTGATGATTGATTTCAGTTACAATGAATGCAGTAGTGTAAACTCTGACAATGAATATGCGATGAGCGAGATGGTAAAATACGCATACGAGATGGGTCACCGAAAGATTGCATTTATCCATGGTGAGGCCAATTTGGTGACAAAAATTCGTGTGGCAAGCTTCTATCGCAGTTTCGAGAATCTCGGCATAGAAGTCAACGAAAACTATGTCAAAGAGGGGTTGTACCACGATCCGAAATCTGCGGAGAGCATCACATACGAGCTTTTAGACATGAAAGATCCGCCCACATTTATTTTCTATCAGGATGATTTCGCATTTATCGGAGGAATGCATGCCTTTGAAAATCGCGACATCACAATTGCAAAGGATATCAGCGTCGCAGGATTTGACGGCATGAATCTCTCCCAGGTGATGAAACCACGATTGATGACCTGGAAACAGAACACGGTGCAGATGGGCAAAGAGGCGGTACGGCTTTTAATAGAGGCTGTGGAAAAGCCAAAAATATACATTCCCCGTTCTGTCGAGGTCAGGGGAGAGCTACTAAAAGGTAAAAGCGTCAAAAACCTTAACATATAGATAAACCTAAATTAACATGAAAAGAGCCGTGCCTTTGGTACAGGTGTAATAAAGGTCGGCTTTTTAATAGAAATTGGAGGAAAAAACTTATGAAAGCATCTTTTTGGAGAAGATCTCTTGCACTGATTTGCGGTGCATTCCTGCTGATGTCCATGCTGGCTGCGTGTTCACCGGCGGACAACGCAGCATCACAGGGTGATGCGAGCACATCTACCGACACACAGGGGGGCGAGAGCTCCGGTGAACCCAAGGCACTCACGGTTCTTTTCGACCAGAACGAGGGGTGGACAAAAAATTTCAGCCCACTCACACAGGGTGCATATCAATTTGTACAGGGTTTCATGTATGAACCGCTCGTGATTTTCGATAACTATAAGAGCACCGAGGAGACCATGTGGCTCGCCGAGGACATTATCTCACACGAGGACAACAAAACACTTACCGTCAAGGTTAGAGAAGGTATAAAATGGAGTGATGGCGAGGATTTCAACGCCGAGGACGTTGCATTCTCTTTCACATACTCACAGGATAAACCGGAAATTGATCGCACAGGTGACTGGGGCGAAAACGGCAAAATCGAGAGCGTGACGATAGTGGACGACTACACCGTAGATATCGTTATGAAGGAAGAAAACCGTTTCCATAGAAGAACAGTTTTCGCTATAAAATGGATGATACCGGAGCATATCTGGAGCGAGATTGACGACCCTGCAAATTTCATCTATGATGTCGACGCACCTGTTGTAACCGGCGCATTCAGCACCGTAAAATCCTTTGCACCGGAGATGATAGTTTTAGAGCGCAACCCTAACTACTGGATGGGCGACGACCTCGCAGTGGACGAGCTACGCGCACCGCAGTTTAATTCCAACGACGCCGCACTGACCCTCTTGCAGACCGGCTCGGTGGACTGGGCACACATCATGATTCCGAACATTGAGGAGACCTATGTTCAAGGCGATGCCAACAAAAAATATTGGTACGGCACCAACGACGGCGTGCGTCTTTCCATGAACTATATGACACCGAACGCCGGCAACCTCGAGGCATTCAACGACGTCGACTTTAAAAAGGCTATATCCATGGCTGTTGACCGCACCGGCATCAGTGCCTCCGCCGCATTTGGTTATCTTGAGGACACCATCCCCCCGAACACAGGACTACCCCCACAGCTCATGCAGTATGCCGATGCCGATGCTCAGGCAACTACAGCAGAGTACACAACATATGATCTTGATGCCGCAAAAGCACTTCTTGAAGAGGCAGGCTTCGAAGACACCAACGGCGACGGCTTTGTAGAGACCCCGACCGGTCAAGAAATAGCGTTTGAAATTCTCTCGCCGGCAGGCTGGACCGACTGGAACGACGGTGCGGCAATCGCGGCGGAGGGTATGCAGGCAATCGGCGTCAATGCAACCGCACAGGCAAAAGACCTTTCGCTCATCACACAGCACTGGGCAAACGGCGACTTTGACATGCTCTACACCGCAAACGGTCAGGCAGGCGATATCTACCGCTTCTATTTTGACACCATCGGCGATCAATCCCGTGTAAAAACCGATACCTGGTGGTCTATCTGCCAAACAAACTACGTCAGTGACGAGATGACCGATCTTATCAATCAGCTCCCCACCGCGGCTACCGACGAGGAAGTATTGGCTATCACAAGTCAAGTTGAGCAACACTTTGCAGAGAACGTTGTGAACATTCCGCTCTTCTATAACGGCAACTGGTTTGTATACAGCGATGCAAGATTTACCGGCTGGTCTACCTCCAATGAAACCGGATATCCGGCACTCACCATGCACGACTCCAAAATACTAAGGCTTTTAGAATTAGAGCCGGTGGCGTAATTTATTTTAGTGAATAGTGAATAGTGAATAGTGAAAAGTTAAGGACAATTTACTGCGAAAATCACCGATTATATTGTTTAAACATTCACTATTCGCTATTCCTTTTTCACTTAATTCACCCCGTAAGAGAGGAATGTTTCTATTATGAAATACATACTAAAAAGACTTGGGTTTTACGTCGTGGCTTTTTTTGGTGCCGTGACACTGAACTTTTTTCTGCCACGACTTATGCCGGGTAATCCGGTACAGATGTTTCTTTCTGAACTCGCTCGCAGTGGGTCGAAGATAGATCCTGCGGTCATTGCCTCGGTGGAGGAGATGTTCGGTTTTAACTCTGACGAGCCGCTCATAATAACCTATTTTAAATACCTTGGCAATATCCTTACAGGTGATTGGGGTACCTCTTTTTTCTATTATCCGCAGACGGTGACCGATGCAATCTCGAGGGCACTCGGATGGACGGTGTTTTTGATGGGGCTTGCGCTCATTATCGGATTTGTGATAAACAACGCGCTGGGCATTTTAGTCGCATGGCGCAGAGGGAGCAAACTGGACACAGCGCTGACGGTAGGTGGGCAGTTTTTAGCTAACATCCCATCGGTAGTCACCGCAATTGTGCTGTTATTCGCCCTATGTTATACCGGTCTTTTTCCGCTCGGATATGCCGTTACTCCGCTCTTTATTCCGAACAACACCTTTGAGTATGTGATGGACGTGCTTCACCACGCCTTTGTCCCGGTCACCTGTGTCGTCATATCGGGGCTCGGTGGTATCATGGGCATGAGGGCAAACATGATAAATCAACTCGGCGACGACTACATCGTGATGGGTATCGCGAAAGGTCTGCCGGACAACAAGATCATGTTTTCCTATGCCGCAAGAAATTCACTTCTTCCGGTCATCACCTCGCTCGCAATGCAGGTCGGTTTTCTGCTTGGCGGCTCGCTGATTATCGAGCAGATATTCAACTACCCCGGTCTCGGTAGCATCATGGTCGCCGCCATCTCTAACCGTGACTACCCTCTCATGCAGGGAATACTGCTTATGACTACAATATTGATGTTGTCCGCAAATCTGCTCGCAGATATTGCAATCCTCTTTTTTGACCCACGCACAAGACGACAGTCTAAAAGCTAATATATATAGCGGAAAGGAACATCTATATGTCAAAGACACTAAGTTTTTTAAAGAGCAGTCCCAAGTTTACGGCCGGGATTATTCTGCTCGGTATAGTGCTGACACTCACCATGCTCGCACCACTCTTTACTTCGCACGATCCCTTATTTCGCTATGAGGGTATGTACCACACACCGCCCTCGTCAGAGCATATTCTCGGCACAACAAACCTCGGACGCGACGTATTTGCACAGAGTCTTTACGGCGGTCGCCAATCCATCATTGTGGGTCTGCTCGCCGCCACCATCACGACACTGCTCGGCATGATAGTAGGCATAAGTGCCGGTTATATCGGCGGTATCTATGACAGCGTCGTCAGCACTGTTACCAACATCATGATGGTTATACCGACCATCGTCCTACTTTTGATAATTGCCTCCATGATGGACGGTGTGTCGCCACTGCTTATCAGTCTAATAATCGGCTTCACCTCATGGCCGTGGAATTCAAGGGTGTTGCGGGCACAGACAATGAGTATTCGAAACCGAGACTTTGTGCGCAGTGCCGAGACGCTTGGTGAAAACAAGTTTCGTATACTGTTTTTCGAGATTATGCCGAACATGCTCTCCATCATCTCGTCGGCCTTTGTCGGCACACTCATCTATTCCATTATGGCACATGCCACGTTGGAGTTTATCGGTTTCGGTGATCCACTTAGCGTAACATGGGGCACAATTCTGTATAATGCGCAAAACTCCGGTGCGTTTAGAAGCGGATACTTCTTTGAGGTTACCGGCGCAATCGGCGGTCTTGTGATGATAGGCATGGGTCTGACACTGATTAATTTCGCGATCGACGAGATTTCCAACCCTAAACTAAAGGCACAACGCATCATGAAAAGCTACTATAAAGCGAGAAAAGCGGAGATGAAAAGAATCGAAAACGTGGGGGATGCGAGATGAAAAATGTGATTGAGGTCAAAAACCTTTGCGTCGACTATGTCACCGGTGACGGCTCCTTTGTTCGTGCGGTGGACAACGTAAGCTTTGAGATAGGCGAGGGGCAAAGCCTCGGGCTTGCCGGCGAGTCCGGTTGCGGCAAATCCACCATCGCTTATTCCCTGATGAGATTACACCGCCCGCCGGCAATTATTTCGGGCGGAGAGATTAATTTCATGGGCAACGACATATTAAAGTACAACGACAAAAAGTTGCAGGATTTCCGTTGGAAGGATACCGCAATGGTTTTCCAATCGGCGATGAACTGCCTCAACCCCGTCGCGACAATGGAAAAACAGTTTTTTGAAATATACAAATACCACGGCATAACAAACAACAAGGCAGAGGCGCGCAAAAGATCGATAGAACTGTTGGCACTGGTCGGAATCCCACCGGAGCGTCTAAAAGACTATCCACACCAGTTTTCCGGCGGTATGAGGCAACGTGCCGTTATCGCGATGGCACTTGCACTCAACCCAAAACTGCTCATATTGGACGAGCCGACAACCGCTCTTGACACCGTTGTTCAACGGGATATATTAAAAAGAATATATGAACTAAAGGCGAAATTCGGCTTTTCCATCCTTTTCATAACACATGATATCAGTCTTATGATGGAGTTTTGCGAGAGCGTAGCCATTATGTACGCGGGAAAGATTGTGGAAAAGGCGAACACCGCAAAAATTCTTCACAACCCAAGTCATCCCTACACCTTCGGACTTAAAAACTCTTTCCCATCCTTAAAGGGTGAGATCGAGTATATGGAGGGGATAGCAGGCTCACCGCTCGACCTTAAAAACATTCCCGACGGCTGCCGTTTTGAGTCGAGATGCTTTAACCGATGTGATGAATGTGCCGTTAAAGAACCTGTGCGCACTCAACAAGACGAAAACTTTTTCTACTGCCATAAACCACTCGTAACCGAAAGGAACGCAAATGGATAAAAAAGTCATTTTTAAGGTCGAAAATCTTACCATGGACTTTAGTGTCAGCGGTAAAAATTTCTTTTCCAAATCCCAGACCCTGCGTGCCTTAAACGATATTAACTTTGAGCTTTATCAAGGGGAGTCACTCGCCGTCGTGGGTGAGTCGGGATGCGGAAAATCCACCGTCTGCCGTATTGCAATGCGCTTTCACAAACCGTCATCCGGAAAAATGTACTATGACGGCGAGGATGTGCACGCATTAAAAGGCACAAAACTTAAAAACTACCGCCAAAAGGCTCAGATGATATTTCAAGATCCTTTTTCGGCGCTCAATCCATTACACAGCATCTATTATCATCTGGAGCGACCGGTTAAACTTTATCACAAAGGTTCGTCGGATGTCATGAAAGCTCGCATGGATTCCGCGTTGGAACTTGTAGGATTAACCCCACCGGAGGAGCAGGGGAAAAAGTTCCCCCATCAACTTTCCGGCGGCCAGAAACAGCGCGCCTACATCGCGAGAGTTTTAGCGGCGGGCGCCGAGGTTATCTTCGCGGATGAACCGACCTCTATGCTGGATGTGTCGATTCGCCTCGGTGTACTCAACCTGATGAACGAATTAAAGATAAAACACAATAAATCCTTTATCTACATAACACATGACATAGCGACGGCACGATATTTCGCCGATAGGATAATCGTCCTTTATGCAGGACATATAGTGGAGTACGGCGATGTAAACGAGGTAATCATTAATCCGAGACACCCCTACACGCAACTGCTTGTAGCGGCGGCACCGGATCCGGAGCGTGATGGTGAGGTGAATTTGCCGGTGAAATCCGCAGACGAGACCGAGATATCTATGTGGACACCGGAGAGTACCGGCTGTCCTTTTAAAAATCGTTGTCTCTATGCAACCGAAAAATGCAAGACCGAGATGCCGAGCGAGACTAAGGTCGGTGAAAATCAGTTTATAAGATGTCACAACCCACAGTAAGGATAAAAATATTTTCATCAAGATTTGCATATATGGTGCTGTTTTCGGCGTGACCGGTGTGAAGATGAAAACCTTTGATATTAGATAGAAAGGCACATATTATATGAAAGCGACAGGCTCTTTTATATCCATAGACGGTATTGCGTACTACAAAATTTCGAATAGCCAGACCATGGCACCCTTTTTCATTAAGATTGCTTCCGCGTGTGATATCTGGATATTTTTATCCTCTATCGGTGACGGCGGCATGACCGCCGGTCGCAAAAACGCCGAGGGTAATATTTTCCCCTACGAGACAGAGGATAAGCTAAACTGTGCATATGAAAGCGGTAGTAAAACTATAGTCAAGGTAGGCAGTAAATTATGGCAGCCGTTCGAGACAAACGGAGTGCAAAAATACGATATCACAAGAAATATCTATAAATCATGTTACGGCAACAGTCTGATTTTCGAGGAGATTAATCACGAGCTAAATCTGTGTTATTCCTACAGATTGCAAACAGCGGAAAAATACGGCATAGTCAAAACAGCGAAGCTCTGTAATCTTTCGCAAAAGAATATCGAGATAGAGTTACTGGACGGCTTTTTGAACATTATGCCGTACGGCGTCCCGACCGCTTTGCAACAGTCTTCCTCCACGCTTGTCGACGCATACAAGGCGAGTGAGCTTGTTGGCGAGCGTCTTGCTGTCTATTCCATGACCACCACCGTAAACGATACACCTCACCCGGTTGAAATGTTGCGGGCAAATGTCGTCTACTGCACCTCCAAAGAGGCTAATATCTTCATAAATCCTGATGTTGTTTCAAAGTTCAAGGCCCATGAGGAATTAAAGCATCAGGAGGAATGTTACGGCAAAAAAGGCGCGTATTTTGCATTAATAAAGGCGAATCTTGCCTTTGGCGAAGAAAAGGAGTGCTCCTTTATTGCGGATTGCGGATATGACCACTCCATGATTGCAAAACTCACCGGATATGCAAACGGCGACGATTTCACCGAGCTTTTCGACGATATTGCAAGCGGGACGCAAAGTATATTGAAAATCGTGTCCGAGGCGGACGGGGTCCAATCCACCGCAGACACAACCGCATGCGCCGCCCACTTTATCAGCACGCTATACAATCTAATGCGTGGTGGTACATTTGAGAACGGCTATAACTTCAACTACGCACTCTTCCTCGACTTTTTAAACAAGCGAAATAAAGCCGTGACAAAAAACACCGAACTGCTGAATAGAATAAAGAATTGTAAAACCATTTTTGAGCTCAAACAGACCGCTAAATCGGATGTTGACATGCACCGACTGTCGCTGGAATATATGGAGCTGTCCTTTTCAAGGCGGCACGGCGACCCGACTCGACCTTGGAACAAGTTTAATATTATGTTAAAGGACGAAAACGGTGAACGTGCGATAGGTTATGAGGGCAACTGGCGCGACATTTTTCAAAATTGGGAGGCGCTTGGTCTCTCCTATCCGGGATATTATGAAAATATGCTGGCCAAATTTGTGAACGCCTCCACTGTCGATGGTTTTAATCCTTATCGTATAAGCCACGAGGGCATCGACTGGGAAAGACCGGAGCCGGAAAATCCTTTCAGTGGGCTGGGTTACTGGGGTGACCATCAGATAATCTACCTGCTAAGACTTTTGCAGGGGCTGTCAAACCACTATCCCGACAAGCTTCAAGAGATGTTGTCGGCAGAGATATTCAGCTATGCCAACGTCCCGTATATAATAAAGGACTACGACGAGATTTTAAAGGACAGCAAAAACACCATTATCTTTGATGACAAAAAAGACAAGCAGATCGAAAATCTTGTATTATCATACGGCACCGATGCAAGGCTTTTGCTAAAAGATGATAGTGTGTACACGGCGAACCTTACGGAAAAATTGCTGGTGAGCGTGCTTTGTAAGGTGAGCAATCTTTTGCCGGGTGGCGGTATCTGGATGAATACACAACGACCGGAATGGAATGACGCCAACAATGCAATAGTCGGCATAGGGCTTTCGGTTATTACGGTGTATCATCTTAAAGCGTACCTCAATTTCATCAAGAAATTATTTCAAAACAGCTCGCCCTCGTTTAAAATTTCTAACGAGGTAGGCGAATGGTTGCGGGAAATTACCGCAATACTGTCCACCTATGCCGAGAATTTTGAGCTCAATTCAAAGAAGGTGCTCGATGAAATGGGTGAGGTGTTCTCTGTATATCGAAAGAAGGTTTACAACCTTGGTTTCAGCGATAAATGCGACGTAGCGACCGATGATATCTTGCGCTTTATAGATTGCGCCGACGCTCTTGTAGATTATACAATAGCAAAAAATAGCGGTGATGTCTATGTCAGCTATAATCTGCTCAAAGAGGATTTCAGCTTTGTGCCGATGAAAACGATGTTTGAGGGACAATCCGCCATAATTGCAAGCGGCGCATTGAATTCCAAAGAGGTGTGCAATCTGATAGGCTCTATAAAAAAAGAGTTATATTTTGAGCCGGGCGGCTATCATACACTCTATCCGATAAAAACGACGACAAAGTTTTTCGATAAAAATAATCTGTCAAAGGATTTTCGGGTGATCGACGAGATAGTCGAGATGGACGTCGATAAAAACCTACGATTTAAAGCCGACATCACCACCGAACAGACTCTGCTGGAAAGATGCGCGAAAAAAATGCTTTCAGAAGCCGAAACACAGGGGCTGATCGACGAGTACGAAAGGATGTTCGGGCACAAAAAATTCAACGGCAGAAGTGATGTCATGTATAAATTCGAGGGCATAGGCTGTGCGTACTGGCACCAGAACGCGAAATTCGCACTCGGAGTGCTCGAGACAGCAGGACGCGCCCATGCAAACGGGGAGGATATTACCGAAATATACCGCCAATACCATAAAATTCTCGATGGATTTATATATCGTAAAACACCGGAGCAGTGCGGTGCGTTCCCGACCGAGCCATATTCGCACACCTCCTATAACAGAAAAAGTGAGCAACCCGGCATGACCGGACAGGTAAAGGAGAGCCTAATCATGCGCCGAGGCGAGCTCGGAGTAAGCGTTGCAAACGGTCAGATATCATTTTCACCGGAGTTTTTAAGACAGGATGAACTCACCGAAAATAACAAGGTTGTTTTTAGCTGCTATGGTGTTGAAATCTGCTACGCACGCTCGGACAAAAAGCGCATGATAACACACACGACAAACGGCGCACAAGAGCAACAGGCTATGAAAATCAGCGCGGAACTCAGCAGCGATATATTTGAGAGAAACGGCACTGTTCAAAAGGTGGA
>CAYJMO010000021.1:0-26403 GCA_964371365.1 uncultured Oscillospiraceae bacterium | reverse complement strand
TAATCGCGATATTTAACACATCCATTTGTTCTCCTATATATATTGTAAATGCTTTGTTTGTTTTTTCGAGACGATGTGGGCATCGTCCCCTACGATTTCACCAAATACACATCCTCTGCTATGTTCAAATCACGTACTACGTTCCGCTTTGTGGATGACCACAATCTTTTTGTCGGGTTTGTTTTCCTTTTGGCGGTTGTATGTGTCTACCGCTGATTATGTTCATTTTATCAGAAACTAAATATACTTTTCCATCAAGTAAAATCTACCTTTTCGCCAATCTGCATATCCTACTTTTTCAAAACCGAAATTTTTATACAGCTTCAATGCAGTCGGGTTTCCACTAAATACATCTAATCTAATCGCATCACAATCTAATGATTTCACTTCCTCCTCAATAAATGAAAGTGTTTTTTTACCAACACCCATATTCTGATATAATGGATTAACACAAAATTTGTGTACCACATAGTAGGGTTTGGTCGGTTCCTTCCAGTTCCCGTCTTCATAGTCTTTATCAGATTTTTGGTTAAGAACAAAGACTACTGCAACACTTTTGTCTAACAGTCCTATGTATGCAAAATTATCAGCTATTTCTATTTCAAAATCTTCTTTTGTTGGATACTGGCTATCCCATTGAAAATTATTAGCCTTTTCCATTCCAATAATTGCATTTTGAACAAGTTCAGTGATCTGTGACAAATCATCGAAAGTTGCTTTTCTATAAACTATATTCATTCTTGTTATAACCTCTTCAAACTAATCTAACAACCTATGTCCAAGGAACACTACAGCCACTCACCTTACACCTTTAACCCCATCCGCTTCATACTCACAACATCATCGGCGCACTCACTCGGGATAAGTATTGATATTACGGTGGTGCAGTCGTATGCCTTGCTCTGCTTTATCTTTAACACCTTGGCGTTGCAGACCACCTCACCGTCTCTACCGACCGCCTCTACAACATCATCAACACTCGGAAGTGGCAGGTACTCAAACGGGAAGTCGACAACCGCCTCATCTTTAGACAAGCTCTTGTCGATAAGCGTTATCGCAAGCCCCGGGCAGTTGGCTACACATAGTCCACAACCGGTACATAGCTCGGCATAAAGGCGCGGCAGGGCGGTTATATTCTCCCCTATCTGTATTGCCCCTGTCGGACAGATCGCCTCACACGGGTTGCAAGGTATCTCCTGAACACACTCGATACGGGGCAGTTTTTTGCGCCGCGTCATCACATCGCTTGGCATACCCGGGCAGGAGCAAAGCTCCTCATTTGACGGCACACCGGTAAATACAACACCTTCCATCTACAATACACTCCTCTGGTTTGTCAGTCGGTTATCATTGAGATATTGCATCATATTCTCTATCTGTTTATCCTTGGCGGTTCTCCTTTTTTCACCGAACATACCGCACCTCAGGGTTAAAAGTCTTGATCGAATCTCCTCTTTTTGTTTTGTCGCCTCATCCTTTGAGAGCAGTCCTAATGCCTCGGCGGCAGAGACACCTGCGAGGTTGCCCTCCTCCATCGCGGAGGATGCCTCTTCCACGCCGGTCACATCGCCGGCAACATACAGACCCTGCACGCTCGTTTGCATATTTTCGTCATGCAACGGAACATGACCGCCGAACATAGGTATATATGTAAACTCACACCCTGCCATAAAAACAAGCTCGCTCATAGGGTTCAGCCCCACCGCAAGGCAGACGGTGTCCGCTTCAAACACCCTCTCACTTCCTTTTATATAATCCCAATTTTTGTCGACGGCCGCTATCTCGACACTCTCGACCCTGCCGTTACCGGCAACCTTCTTTATTGTATGTCCGACAAATATCGGCACGCCGGCTCGACGCAGTTTTCCAGCATGTACACCATAACCACCTATCTGCGGAGCACCCTCCACAAGACATAGCACCTCGGCACCGGCCTGAAGAAGTTGGTAGGATACTATCAATCCAACATTGCCACTCCCGAGCATGACTACCCTTTTGCCCGGCAGAACTCGGTTGACGTTTATCATGGTTTGCGCCGCGCCTGCACCCATCACCCCGGGTAGGGTTGAGCCCTCGAACGGCAGATAGTTCTCCTTTGCACCGGCGGCGATAATAATCTTTTTCGCCACCACCTTGTAATGGTCACCATCCTGTATGACGCCGAGCGAAAGATCTTTTTCAAGACCGTACACAAGCGCATTTAGACGAACCTCCGCCCCACTGTTTCTCACCTTTTCGAGCAGTTGTTCCCCTATAGTAAACCCCCGAGTGCCGGCAAGGTGATCTTTAGAGCCAAAAAATTTATGTATCTGTTTAAAAAGCTGACCGCCCGGCAACGAGTTCTCGTCAAAAACCATGACCTTTGCGCCTGCCTTTGATGCCGAGAGTGCGGCGCACAGCCCTGCCGAGCCGGCGCCGATTATAGCTATATCGGTGGTAATTGTCCTCATTATACTGTCGTCTGTCCCTTTATTCCTCGTTGTCTTTTTTAAATCCGGCAAGCCCATTTTGTGTATCGACCCTCATGCCGTCACGTACCGGAGTCACGCAAACCCTCGTATTCGGTACACCGTCCACAATCATCATACAATCGGTGCATCTACCGATGGCGCAGAACACGCCCCTCGGCTCCCCTTTCTTGTGGGTTTTACGGAAAGCTGCAACACCTGCATTTAGCAAAGCGGCGGCGATTGGTTCACCCGCAAGCGCCGGGATTGGTTTGCCATCGTGATAGATAACCAAGCTGTTCGATAGATCGAGCGGACCCAGTATCGGATGCTTCTCAACTCTCACTATATAGCCTCACCATCACGTTCTTTTGTCCTTATCCTCACCGCCGTGTCGATAGGAGAAACAAATATTTTTCCGTCACCACATCTTCCGGTGAGTGCGACCTCACAGACCTTGTCGATTAACATCTCCACCTCATCGTCATTCACCACAACATCAAAACGGACTTTCGACGTGAGATGAACATCACGTTTCATGTCGGGGGAGAAGACCAAACCCTCGATGTCGGGGGGCTCCTGATAGGTGCCGCAACCCGAGACATCGTATACGGTCATTCCGCCTGCGCTATGGTTAAGTATAACCTGCTTTACATCGCCGAGCTTTTCTTTACGCACAATTATATTGAGCTGTTTCATAACAAAAACCTCATCTGTTTATCTCGTTTTATTATACCAATATTTTCGACAAAATTCAACTGTTATTTAAATGACTATATCTGTTGTGGGCGAAAAAAGTTTAAAGATCGCTGAACATGGACGCACTTCCTCGCGGTTCACTGTCTTATAACTGGCTTTGTTATGCCATTTTTCGACGATTAATTATGCCTCACCTCTCAACAAGTTTAACTTTCTTTTAATTTTTGAAAGATTTTGACACTTTAGAGCAAAACTTTTTTATCTTTACCGTTGAAAAAAAAATATAATTTTGGTATAATATATTAAAGTATACACAAAAACAATGAAAAGGGAGAGGATATGAAAAAAGTTGCAATTCTGATGGGAAGTGACAGCGACTTTCCGGTGGTTAAGCCGGCGGCGGTCTGTTTGAAAAAACTCGGCATCGAGTGTGAGGTTCGCGTTATCTCGGCACATCGCACCCCACGTGAGGCAGAGGATTTCTCAAAAAATGCACGTGATAACGGCTATGCAGCGATCATCGCCGCCGCAGGAAAAGCGGCACATCTTGCAGGTGCAATCGCCGCAAATACGACCCTCCCTGTTATTGGAATACCGGTAACTTCCGGCGGTCTCGGAGGACTTGACGCACTTCTTGCAACTGTACAGATGCCACCCGGTATCCCGGTGGCAACCGTTGCCGTCGATGGTGCTCAAAATGCGGCTCTTCTTGCGGCCCAGATAATAGCGGTCGAGGATAAAGAGATAGCCAAAAAACTTGCCGACCTGCGCCTTGAGGCGAAGCAGAAGATAGAAAAGGCGAATGCCGCACTTCAAGAGAAGTTAAACGAGCTGTAAAGGCACACCGTAAATCGCTGAATGAAAGGTAATTAATGAACAAGAGCTATAAATCCTCCGGCGTGGACGTAGAGGCCGGTTACAAGGCGGTCGAGCTGATGAAAGCTCACATAAACAGCACAAAAACAAAAGGCGTTCTCGGCGCTATAGGTGGTTTCGGGGGGCTTTTTAAACCGGATTTATCAGGGATGAAAAACCCCATTTTAGTAAGCGGTACAGACGGGGTCGGTACAAAACTCAAGTTGGCGTTTTTGCTTTCAAAACACGACACCATCGGTCAGGATTGTGTTGCTATGTGTGTTAACGATATCCTATGTTCCGGCGCGCGACCGCTGTTTTTCCTCGATTACATTGCGACATCCAAACTGATTCCGCAACAAGCGGAGCAGATTGTCAAGGGAATTGCAAAGGGCTGTCGGCTGTCAGGGTGTGCACTCATCGGTGGCGAGACTGCCGAGATGCCGGGCTTTTACGGCGAGGGCGAATATGATGTAGCGGGCTTCGCAGTCGGAATTGTGAACAAAAAAAACATGATCACATCCAAAAAAATTCGCAACGGCGATGTGCTCATAGCGCTCCCCTCCTCCGGCGCTCACTCCAACGGTTTCTCGCTTCTGCGCAAGGTATTTGACGTAGAAAACACCGACCTCTCTCGAAACATAAAAGGCAGCAAAAAAAGCCTTGGTGAAATTCTCTTGACACCCACAAAAATATATGTAAAACCGGTCGTCGCACTTTTTGATGCCGGCATAGGAGTGCACGGCATATGTCATATAACAGGCGGTGGATTTTATGAAAATATACCTCGTATGTTGCCGTCGGATAAGGACGCTGTCATAGAAAAATCCTCCATCAAAACACCCCCAATATTCAACGCGGTGTCACAGGAGGGGAATATCGACTACGATGAACTTTTCGGAATATTTAATATGGGTGTAGGCATGTTACTCGCTGTCAAAAAAACCCATGTCGCAAGGGCACTTGACATATTAAAACGCAATGGCGAAAAGGCATATATAGTCGGTGAGATTACGGACGGAAACGGCGAAGTCAAGTTGATTTGACAATAATTTACATTTTTTGACAAATATTTACACCTAAATTTGAAAGGGAAATATTTCCATATGACAATTAGGACTGCTGTTTTTTGTTCCGGTTCCGGCACCAACCTCGCCGCACTACTGCGAGCACGGGACGAGGGTAAACTTAACCACTGTGATATTTCTTTGATAGTGGGCGATCGTGATGGGATAAAGGCTTTAGATATAGCGCGGGACAACAATATCAAAGCCTGCTTTATAGATAGAAAAACAAAAAGCTTTGAGGACGATCTCCTGTCTTTGCTAAAAAGTGAGAAGATAGAATTTATCGTTCTTGCCGGCTTTTTAACCATTTTATCGGCTGATTTTGTAAAGCACTATCGCAACAGAATTATCAACGTACACCCCTCCCTGATACCATCTTTTTGTGGCAAAGGTTATTATGGATTAAAGGTCCATGAGCGTGCGCTCAAAAAGGGAGTTAAGGTGAGCGGTGCGACGGTGCATTTTGTCAACGCTACCACTGATGGCGGTAGGATTATAATGCAAAAGGCGGTTTCGGTCAAGGAGAACGACACCCCTTCATCTCTTCAAAAACGAATAATGAAACAGGCGGAATGGAAAATACTTCCACTCGCCGCAGAACATGTATGTAAAAATTTGTCAATTGCCAAAAAATAGTATTTTTATATGTTTCACCATTCGTCGAGTGACGATAAATCATACAACTATTAACGAAAGGAAGTGTAAAAATGATGGAAACTCTGCAAAATTATCTTAAACCGAAATCTTATCCCGGGCGTGGAATTTTTGTCGGCAGGACAAACGATGACCTTGTATTGACCGCATATTTTATTATGGGCAGAAGTCCCAACAGCCAAAACAGGGTATTCGATTTGCAAGACGGTTTTTTAAAGACAAAGGCATTTGACGAGTCTAAGGTTAAAGACCCCTCTTTGATAATTTATAACTGTAGCAGAGTTTTCGGTGAGCTGGATATTATTACCAATGGCGATCAAACCGACACTATCTTTGACATGCTAAGCGTCGGCGGAACTTTTGAGGAAGCGCTGAAAACAAGGCGATATGAGCCGGACCCTCCAAACTTCACACCTCGAATTTCAGCACTCGTCAACCACAAAGGATCAAAGCTCGGTATCTGCCGCGGTGACGAGAGTGGCGATACCCCCAGCGACGTTCGCTGTTTTTTTGAATATCCCCACAAGGACGGATTTGGCCATATTATCCACACCTATCGCGGCGAGAAGGACGGAGTTCTACTGCCCTATGTAGGTGAACCGACCGAGGTCTCGGTGAGCTTTGACGATATTGAGAGCTTTGCAAACGGGCTTTGGGAGTCACTTGACAAGGATAATCGAGTCTCTTTGTTTGTACGCACACGCAACCTTACAACAGGCGAGAGCGTAACAAAAATCATAAACAAAAACCAATAATATAAGGAACACGAGATGTCGAACGAACTACTATTAAAATACGGTTGCAACCCCAATCAAAAACCCTCACGCGTCTATATGAACGATGGGGAACTCCCCTTTGAGGTTCTTTGCGGAAGCCCCGGATACATAAATCTTCTGGATGCACTTAACGCCTGGCAACTTGTTGCGGAGCTAAGGTCTACATGTGGACTTGCGGCGGCGGCGAGCTTCAAGCACGTCAGCCCTGCCGGCGCGGCACTGGGTCTGCCTCTCTCCGATATCGAAAAGCAGATGTTTTTTGTTGGGGACGACTATGAAGAGACACCGCAAGCGGCGGCATATGCAAGAGCAAGAGGCACCGACCGCCTGTGTTCGTTCGGCGATTTTGTAGCACTGTCCGACACCTGTGACCGTGCAACGGCAATGCTGTTAAAACGTGAGGTTTCGGACGGAGTTATCGCCCCGGACTACACCGATGAAGCATTGGAAATCCTCAAAACAAAGCGTGACGGAAAGTATAATGTGCTTAAAATCAACAAAGAGTATACACCTAACCCGATTGAGCGAAGGGAAGTTTTCGGCGTTACATTTGAACAGGGTCGAAACGAGATTGTCCTTGATGAAACCATTCTTTCCAACGTAGTAACCGACAACAAAAACATTCCGAGTGATGCAAAACGCGACCTTCTTCTTGCTATGATCACCTTGAAATACACTCAATCCAACTCGGTATGCTATGCTTTTGGTGGTCAGACGACAGGTGTCGGTGCGGGGCAACAGTCTCGAATACATTGTACAAGGCTTGCAGGTGATAAATCAGATCTGTTTTTCCTACGACGCCATCCCAAGACCCTCGCACTACCCTTCATTGCAGACATTAAACGAGCCGACAGAGATAATGCTGTTGATCTTTTTGTCGCCGGAAGATACAACGAGCTCTTTGACGACGATGGGTATAAAAGGTTTTTCACCAAGATGCCGGAGATAATTAGCGATCAGGAACGTGCCGAATATCTATCCTCTTTAAAGGGTGTAAGTCTTGCGAGTGACGCATTTTTTCCGTTTGGAGATAACATCGATCGTGCCGCGGCAAGTGGTGTAAGTTACATTGTTGAGGCAGGCGGTTCCATTAGAGACGATCAGGTCATATCGACCGCAAACGGCTACAATATGGCAATGGCATTTTGTGGAATACGTCTTTTCCATCATTAATATGGGAAATTATTCCAACAAAGTTATGCTGTAAAATATTGGTAATGAAAGGAAAAGATTTACAATGACGCTAATGATAGTCGGCAGTGGTGGCCGTGAACATGCAATAACAAAATATATCTCAATGAGCGATAAGGTCACCGAAATTTTTGCTCTCCCCGGCAATGCTGGTACTGCTAAGTATGCCACGAACATTGATATCAAGGCTACAGATATCGACAGCATAGTCGACTTTGCAAAAGAAAAGGGGGTGGATTATGTCGTGGTAGCACCGGATGATCCTCTTGTATTAGGTGCGGTTGATAGACTAAATGCCGAAGGTATCCCCTGTTTCGGACCGACCTGTGCCGCCGCCGCTATCGAGGGTAGCAAGGTTTTTGCAAAAAATTTGATGAAAAAGTATTCCATCCCCACCGCTCGTTATGAGGTGTTTGACAATGCTAACGACGCTCTTCACTATATAAAGGGACAAAACACCTATCCGTGTGTAATTAAGGCGGACGGTCTTGCGCTCGGAAAAGGGGTAATCCTTCCGACAAACTTTGAAGAGGCAGAACTGGCAATTTCTGACATCTTTAAGAATAAAATTTTCGGCACAGCGGGTGACCGTGTGGTTATTGAGGAATTTATGACCGGCCCTGAGGTCTCGGCGCTCTGTCTGGTCGATTCCAAGACGGTGAAACCACTCACCTCGTCGATGGATTTTAAAAGGATAGGGGAAAACAACACCGGGGCAAATACCGGTGGAATGGGTGCGATTGCGCCAAATCCTTTCTACAATGCCGAGATGGAAAAACGATGCATGGAGGAGATATTCCTGCCAACAGTCAACGCTATGAACAGTGAGGGTCGACCATTTAAAGGGTGTCTCTATTTCGGACTAATGTTAACGCCCTCCGGTCCAAAGGTTGTGGAATATAACTGTCGTTTCGGCGATCCGGAGACGCAGACCGTTCTGCCTTTGATTGACTTTGATCTGTTTGAGGCTTTCTTAGCGGTTACAGAGGAGCGTCTTTCTGATTTTGAAATGAAATTTAAATGCGATGCTTCGGCATGTATAGTAATGGCATCAGGAGGATATCCCGCATCATATGAGGTGGGGAAAACCATCAATATTTCGGGAGAACTTTCACAGAACGAACAGGTGTTTTTTGCCGGAGTAAAAACCAGTAATGATGAGATAGTGACCTCCGGCGGACGTGTACTCGGTGCGGTAGCAACTGGTGAAAATCTTGATAGCGCACTGGAAAAAGCATATGCTTTAACCGACATCATCTCATTCGAAAACAGTTATCTGCGACGTGACATCGGCAAATTTTAATTAGCTTATTTTATTATAGGAAAGGTTTGGAATTTAGATGGTCTATCCACTTTACACCGAAAAGCGAGAGGGTTTTGCGAACGAAGCAACGGCACTATTTGCCGAGCTTAAAGGATTTTTGCATATTGATAGCATTAAATCCGTGCGAGTAATTAACCGATATCTTGTCGAAGGATTAACACTGGAAGAATTTGACAAGGTAACCCATAGTGTACTGGCAGATAATGTCACCGACATTGTTGGCGAGAGTCTTCCACAGGGTGGAGATATGATGATTGTGACCGAGTTTTTACCCGGTCAGTTTGATCAACGTGCAGATTCGGCCGCGCAGTGCATACAGCTTGTGCTCGGAATAAATCGCCCTACTGTCAGAAGTGCCAAAATTTACCTGTTCGACGGCATACCTACCCGTGATGAGCTTTCAAGGTTGGAAAAGCACCTTATCAATCCGGTGGAAAGTCGCAAGGCAACGTTAGAAATTCCGACGACACTATCTTTGCAAACCTCGGTGCAACCGATGCCACCGATACTGGATGGATTTCGTGGGCTTTCAGGCGATGAACTGGAAAAATTTGTAACAAAGCACGGGCTGTCGATGGATAAAGCGGATCTTGAATTCTGTGTCCGGCATTTTAATGAGCTTAATCGTGATCCAAGTCTTACGGAGCTTAAGGTTATTGATACCTACTGGTCCGACCATTGCCGCCATACCACCTTTAATTCAGAACTTGACGAGATTAAGGTTAACGATGCACGTGTTGCTGAGGCGCTTGACAGATACATAGAGTTGCGCAAAAAACTCGGACGTGAAAATCGCCCCAAAACACTGATGGACATGGCCACCATCGGTGCAAAAAGCCTCAAATCGGACGGTAAGCTTCCACTGCTTGACGAGTCCGCTGAGATAAACGCCTGCACCGTTCGCACCGATGTGAACGGCGAGGATTATCTTGTGCTTTTTAAGAACGAGACCCACAACCACCCGACCGAGATAGAGCCTTTTGGTGGTGCGGCAACCTGCATTGGTGGCGCAATCCGTGACCCTCTATCCGGCAGGGCGTGGGTTTATCAGGCGATGCGTGTAACCGGTGCCGCCGACCCGTGTGCACCAACCGAGCAGACCATGCCGGGCAAGCTCCCACAGCGTAGGATTTGTGAAGACGCAGCCGAGGGGTACAGCTCTTATGGCAATCAAATCGGCCTCGCGACCGGCCTTGTCGATGAAATTTATCATCCGGGTTATGCCGCTAAACGCATGGAAGTAGGTGCTGTCATCGGAGCGGTTCCACAGAGTCAGGTTCGTCGTGAAACACCTGCGGACGGCGATGTTGTTATACTACTCGGTGGCAAAACAGGGCGTGACGGTTGTGGAGGAGCGACCGGCTCCTCAAAATCACATAGCCTTGAATCACTTGAGAACTGCGGCGCAGAGGTACAAAAGGGTAACGCGCCGGAGGAGCGCAAACTGCAACGATTATTTGCCAATCGAGACGCCTCGCTTTTAATTAAACGTTGCAATGACTTCGGTGCCGGTGGTGTAGCCGTCGCTGTTGGTGAACTTGCTGATGGGCTCACCATCGAGCTGTCCAAGGTGCCAAAGAAATATGATGGACTTTCTGCGACCGAGATTGCGATAAGCGAATCACAGGAACGTATGGCGGTCGTCGTCGCCAAGGAAGATGCAACGAAGTTTATTGCGCTCGCACAGAGTGAAAACCTCGAGGCTACCATCATCGCAACCGTAACCGACGAACCAATACTGCGTATGCTCTACGAGGGCAATACAGTCTTAGAGCTAAAACGTAGCTTTCTCGACACAAACGGTGCAAAGCGCAAGGTCAACGTTGAAATTGCACCTGCAAAAAAGTTGGAAAATATTGACAATTTCGACTTTTTCACGCGGCTTAAAAAATCTATTTCGGGACTTAACGGCTCTGATAAAACCGGTCTTGTGGAACGTTTTGACTCCACCATCGGCAGTGTATCGGCGTTTATGCCGTATGGCGGCGCCTACCAAAAAACTCCGACCGATGTCATGGCATCCTATCTACCAAATTCCAGTCGAGCAAGTGTAATGAGCTATGGTTTTGACCCGTATGTCTCGGATGCCGATCCCTATCGCGGTGCATATCTTGCCGCGGTGGATTCGCTCTGTAAAATTGTAGCATCCGGAGCGTATGGTAAAGAGTGCTACCTTTCGTTCCAAGAGTATTTTGAGCGTCCAAGCTCGGCGATCCGATTCGGCAAACCCACTGCCGCACTGCTCGGTGCTCTTTCGGCACAACTTGATTTTGAAGTCGCGGCTATAGGAGGAAAGGACTCCATGAGCGGCACATTCGAGGAGCTTGACGTGCCACCGACTCTCATATCGTTTGCCATGTCCATCTGTGATGGCGAGACACTTGTTTCGTCAGAATTTAAATGTGTAGACAGCGATTTAGTCGTGCTTAGCCCGAAAATGGATGGGGATATACCGAACAAGGACTCGTTAAAGAATATTTTTGACACCGTAACCGAACTTGCAAAAACAAAAAAAATCCTATCGGCGGCATCGATTGGTTTTAAAGGTTTTGCGGCTACACTCTTTAAGATGTCACTCGGTAACAGAATTGGCTTTAAACTTAAACAAGACAACAATTTCCCGATAGGAAGTTTTGTTTTGGAACTACCAAAAGGTGTGCTTATAGAAAACGGAATAAACGTCGGTAGCACGATGGAAATTTTTTCCTGCACATTTGGTGATGATACAAAAGATTTGAACGATTTGCTAACTACATATGATGGTGTTTTAGACGAGGTTTATCCAAAAAACCATCTATCAACTCCCGAAATGCCAAATGTACAATCGATTGAAAAACCATGGCAACCGGCAAAGGTAAATACTGGAATTAAACCAAAATTTTTAATACCAACATTCCCCGGCACCAACTGTGAGCTCGACACCGCAAGAGCAATAGAGCGAGCCGGAGGTGACGCAGAGGTATTTTTGATTAAAAATCTTAGTGCCGAGCAAGTCCGTAGCTCGGTCGAGGAGTTTGCACGGCTTGCAAAGGAGTGCAACGTAATAGTCCTACCGGGTGGATTTTCCGGTGGAGATGAACCGGACGGCAGTGGCAAATTCATCACCTCATTCCTTAGAAACCCGTCAATCTCACAGCAGATAAATGAACTTCTTTCAAATCGTGACGGACTTATGCTCGGCATATGCAACGGATTTCAGGCATTGATAAAGCTCGGACTTGTTCCCTACGGCGAGATTGTAGATCGCAAAGAGGGCGCACCAACTCTTGCCCACAACTATATAGGGCGACATCAGTCAAGGCTTGTTCGCACCGTTATCAGCCAGATTAACACCCCTTGGCTTTCAAGATGCAAGCTCGGTGAAATATATTCGGTGCCCATATCTCATGGCGAAGGCCGATTTGTCTGTGGTGACGAGATGTTCTCTCGCCTTGAACAAAATGCTCAGATTACAACACGATATGTCGATCTTAACGGCACACCGAGCGACGATATTACTTTTAATCCAAACGGAAGTGTTGCCGCGGTGGAGGGTATTACATCACCGTGTGGTCGTGTGTATGGCAAGATGGGACACAGCGAAAGAATGCTGGAGAAGCTGTACAAAAACGTTCCTTGCACGAAACCTATGCCATTATTTGAGAGCGCCGTGGACTATTATAGGTAAAATATCTAATTGTTAAATATTGACATATTTTGTAAATATTTGTCAATCATTCCCATCGTATCTTGATTTGTACTCTCTGCCCCAAACCTCCATAGCATTAATAACCGGTTTTAAACTATCGCCAAGTGCCGTCAAAGAGTATTCCACCTTTGGCGGTACTTCAGCATAGACCTTTCTATCAACAAGGCCTCTTTGTTCCATCTGTCGCAGGTTCGCGGTTAGAACCTTTTGAGAAATTCCGTCGAGCGACCTTTTAAGCTCCCCAAATCTTTTTGTACCGGTATTTAGATCTCGAATAATCAATATTTTCCACTTATCGCTAATCAATGTGAGTGTGGTTTCAACGGGACAAGCCGGCAAATTCATAGTTTTTCTCCAATAGTGTCCAAAAGGTAACTATAGCACATAATAGTACGTACTTTACAAATTGGCTGTATCTATATATTATATTATTAATGGATATATGTCAATAGGAGTTAAGTATTTATGGACTATGGAATTTTATCACTGATACCCATTGCACTATGTTTTGCACTGATCTTTGTTACTAAAAATGCTTTCATCGCAATAATCACCGGCATCACATCTGCAATATTACTTGTCGTCACTCAAGAGGGTGAGTTTATATTATTTAGCAGTATTGCAAACGTCTTTTCCTCCGTGTCTACACTGCAAACCGTTCTGTTTATACCGATAGTGGGTGCGATAATTAAGTCCACTGAACACTCAAAAGGTGTGTTTGGACTTGTGGCATACTTGGAGCGAAAAAAACTTAATATTAAGTCAAAGAGTATGGTTCAACTGTTCACCATGTTTGTTGGAATCGTTATGTTTGTGGATATGACCAGCTCTATAGCAATCACAACACTGATAGGCAAACCGCTATTTAAAAACGCAAGAATAAGCACTGAAAAGCTTGCACTTATAGCGAATTCCACCGCATCACCCATCGCCTGGATTATACCGTTTGGTGGTGCAGCGGCATTGATGACCGGACTGATATCACAGATTGACGGTATATCCAAAGATGCTTTTTCCTATGTTATTGCGGCTGTTCCGTTACAGTTTTATACTATAGCTTTACTTGTGTTTTTGGCCGCTTCAATCATCTTTAAATTTGAGATCGGTCCGATAAAACAATATTCCTTCATCGATTCCTCAAACGATGCATCGGCGGCTAAACCCGAGGGAAGGGCGCGCAACATGGTCGTCCCCATCCTGCTCTTGGTCTTTTTTATCATGACAATAATGCTGATTACCGGCGGTGGCAATATCTTGAAAGGTGACGGCGCTACTGCGGTCTTTTTCGGTGGAATATCAACCCTTATTGCCACGTTAATATTTTATTGCTCGCAAAAGATAGCAAGTGTGGGAGAGTGTCTCGGTTGGTTCTTCGATGGAGTTCGCTCCATGTTTGTGGTAACATTTCTCCTCGCCATTGCGCTCGTATTCAGCGATCTGTTGGCGGAGGTCGGTACTGCTATGTATCTTGTAGGGATATTCGATGTCATTTCCCCCGGATTTTTACCTGCGATTGCTCTTTTATTGTCGGCGGTTATTGCATTTTCCACCGGAACAAGTGGTGGAACTGTCGCGATTGTGACCGGTTTAATATTGCCCATGGCGGTCATGTCGGAAGTTAACATATCTCTTGTTCTCGGTGCAATTGTCTCCGGCTCTGTCTTCGGCGATCAAAACTCCATTATCTCGGACAGCGTAATTTTAACATCGTCACTCACCGGTGTTAACTCAATAACACACGTCAAAACCCAACTACCCTATACACTGATAGTGCTTATTATTTCACTCGCTTTATATTTATAGTCCTTCAACCCCGAAAACCACCACATCTTCCCGGCAGAAATTCCGGCTATCTGCGTTGTCGTCAATCGCAATACGAAAGTATTACTCAATCCTCCGCCTTGATAGACGAAATTTCTGCTCGGCAATCTCATGTCGTTTTTCGGGCTTGAATAACTATAACATTCGGATTAATGGAGGTTTAACACTATGACAATTAAAGAAATTTATGAAAAGTTCGACCGTATCGGATGTCTAACCTTTGCTACGGTAAACGAGAAGGGTGAGCCGGAAACAAGGATTGCTCATCTCAGGGCGCATGACGAGGGTGGAATCTATTTCATGACCATGCACACCAAAGGGTTTTATCGTGAGCTCAAAAGCTCCGGCAAGGTGTCACTCTGCGGTCTTAGTGCAAGGTCGGAGGTAGAGCATGACAAGGACGGTTCCCCTATCTTTGACGGCGGATATTTCATCAAGCTCACCGGCGAAGTGAGCGAGGTATCTATGGAAGATATTAAAGCAAAACAAAACCCAATCTTTGATTTTTGTATCAAAGATCAGGAAAAGTATAATGCGATGGTGGTATTTTGTATAACCGCCGCAAGAGGCGAGATTTTCGACTACGACTTTGAGAAGATAAGCAGAGAAAATAAGCTGCAACGCGATTATTTTTCGTATAATGGCGCCGAAAAGATATATAAGGGGCTTAAAATCGACTCTGACAGATGTATTTCCTGCGGTGTATGTAAGGATAAATGTTCTTTCTTGGCTATAAACGATGAGGGTGGTGTGTATTCAATCGACAAACACCTCTGTGATGAATGTGGTGACTGCCTTATCAACTGCCCGGTAGAAGCGATAAGTTCTGTCATAACGACATAGCCTCGACAAAAATCCAATTATCTTCCGCTGTGTCAATATATGCGCTCCTTGTCAGCAAAATTCCTGCCTGACAATCTTGTGGTATCCCTCCTAAACCTTACCCATGGGTGTAATGTTCTCGGAGTTTATTGTTATCGGCACCTCCTGCATGAGTTCCTGTCCAATAACGACAAGCATCTCCTCAAACTTTATTATCTCTTCCGGGAGAAAGCGTTCCTCTATCCTATCCATAACCTTTTTAAGGTAGTTATAGCTGACGTTATAGTATTCAAAATATTTATCGGTCGGCTCGATATGAAATTCGCGTCGATCTTCCTCTGAACGCACCTTTTTCAGATACCCTTTTTGCACCAACGAATTTATCTTATAGGCGGCATTCGGGGGGGAAATCTGCACAAAGGAGGCAAACTCATTAACCGTAGGGCATTTCATGGTATGGATTATCTCCATGCAAAATGTTTCAACGGTGGTTAGTGTTGCCTCCCGCTGTCCTAATTTTGCAAATACCTGTCGGTAGAAATGAAGTTTAAACTTTGCATAAACCTCTGAAAACGCATTTTGTAGCATAATATTCTCCCCTGCAACCGATTAAAGTTCGACGGCAAATGTTAACTCGGCGGTGACGGCAACCTCGCCGTTCACCGTCGCGACAGCTTCGCCAAATCCCACCGGACCACGGCGGGAGATTATCTTGCAGGAGAGGTTGAGCACATCCCCCGGGACAACCTGACGTTTAAAACGCGCCTTTTTTATACCGCCAAACAGCACAATCTTTCCTTTGTACTCCGGCTCGGATAGAATAGCAACTGCGCCGGTCTGTGCCAACGCCTCTATTATCAACACGCCCGGCATAACCGGCTTTTGTGGAAAGTGGCCGTTGAAAAACTCCTCATTTGCGGTGACACATTTCGTGCCCACAGCGCTGACACCCGGCTCTAATTCCTCTATCCTATCGACCAACAAAAATGGGTAGCGATGTGGCAGTATCTCTTTAATCTGTTCTATATTTAATACCATTTTATTCCGTCCTTTGCGTTTTATTCATATTTTTTGAAAAGCACACAGGCGTTGTGACCGCCAAACCCAAGAGAATTAGAGAGAGCGTATTTTGTGTCGGTTGCTCGACCGATGTTGGGTATCACATCGAGATCACAGGCAGGGTCCGGATTTTTATAGTTGATGGTGGGTGGCAAAAAGCCGTCCTGCAATGCCATGAAAGATATTATGCCCTCCACCGCGCCTGCCGCACCGAGCAGATGACCGGTCATGGATTTGGTGGAACTGATTGCAAGTTTATATGCATGTTCCCCGAATGCCTTTTTTATTGCAAGCGTTTCCGAGGCATCGTTGAGCGGTGTCGATGTTCCATGGGTGTTGATATACCCTACTTCTTCCGGGGTTATCCCTGCAGAGGCTACCGCCTGAATCATAGCATGTGCCGCGCTTGTCCCCTCCGGGTCGGGCGCGGTAATGTGGTGAGCATCACAGCTGGTGCCATATCCAACCACCTCGCCGAGAATTTTTGCACCCCTATTTATCGCGTGGTCATACTCTTCCAATATCAACGCGCCGCCGCCCTCGCCCATGACAAAGCCGGAACGCTCGGCGTCAAACGGTATGGATGCACGGTTTATATCGTCGGTAAAAGCCAGAGCGCGTATCGAGGTGAACCCTCCTATGCCAAACGGTGTAATTGCCGCCTCGGTTCCACCACAGAGCACGACATCGGCATATCCATCCGCAATGTGTCGCATGGCATCGCCTATCGCATTGGTCGCCGAGGCGCAGGCGGTAACGGGGCAGGTGCACATGCCTTTAAAACCCTCCGCTATCGCGACGTTGCCGGCAGGCATGTTCGCTATACTCATCGGGATAAAGAACGGTGACACACGGTCGTAGCCCTTGTCATATCCCTTCTCGCACTCGTTTTGGATTGAACGCAGACCGCCAATTCCGGTCGCAAAGATTACACTGCAACGGAAAGGGTCCTCCTCTTCCATCTTAATTCCGCTCATCTCAACCGCCTGACGTGATACTGCAATTGCAAACTGCGAGCTTCTATCCAGCTTTCGTATCTCTCGTTTATCTATATACTGTTCCGGCTCGAATTTTTTCGCCTCTGCCGCTATCTTAACCTTCATTTCAGAGCAATCATAGCCGGTTATGGGTGAGACACCATTCACTCCGTTCTTTATATTCTGCCACATCTCGTCAGCACTATATCCGACAGCGTTTATCGCACCTATTCCGGTGATTACCACTCTTTTTCTGTTCATAAACTTTTCCTCTGTAATTTAACACTTACATACCCATGCCGCCGTCTACCGACAGCACCTGCCCTGTTATATATCCGGACTCGGGACTTGCAAAAAATGCTACCGCATTCGCGACATCGTCGGTCTGCCCGAGCGTGCCGACCGGAATGCTTGCAAGGACATTCTGTTTTATCGCGTCGGCGAGCACCTCGGTCATGTCGGTCTCGATAAATCCGGGGGATACGACGTTGACGGTCACCCCTTTCGCGGCGAGTTCCTTAGCGACCGATTTTGAAAAGCCGACAAGCCCTGCCTTGCTCGCGGCGTAGTTGCACTGTCCCGGGTTACCATGTTCGCCGACCACACTTCCGATGTTGATTATCCTGCCGAAACGCTGTTTCATCATGGGGCGTGCCACCGATTTCGTGCATAAAAAAGCGCCTTTAAGGTTGGTGTTTACCACCCTATCAAAATCCGCCTCCGACATTCGCATCAACAGTCCATCGGAGGTTACACCGGCATTGTTGACTAAAATGTCGACACTTCCAAGCTCGCCTATCGTCGCCTCAACCAGCCCGTTTGCCTGCTCGGCATTAGACACATCCGCTTGCATGGCGATTGCTTTCACACCCTTTTCGGTGCAAAGCTGTGCCACCTCCTGAGCCGCTTCGGCATTTCCGGAGTAGTTGATTACAACATTCACGCCGAGAGAGGCAAGTTTTAAACATATCGCCCGTCCGATACCACGGCTACCGCCGGTCACGAGAGCGTTTTTTCCGGTTAACATTGGTCTATCCTTTCTGATAATTCATCTCATTATTTATCTACAATAATCTTCTTCAAATCCTCAACACTGTCAATGGAATAGCACGGCACGTCGGTCGTCTTTTTCACAAAGCCACCGAGCACCTTGCCGGGGCCTATCTCAATAAAGCGATCAACACCATCACGAACCATATTTTCGATAGTGTCCTGCATGTAAACACTGCTCATAACCTGCTCTGTAAGTATCTGTTTTATATTTTCACCGTCCGTTAACGGCCCTGCTGTTGTGTTATGGTAGACCGGCATGATTGTCGGTTCAAAGTCCACCGTCTCAAGATATTTTGCAAGGCTATCGGCCGCAGGTCGCATAAGTTCGGTGTGAAATGCTCCACTCACGTTCAATGGCATACAGCGTTTTGCTCCGTGCTGTTTTGCCTGCTCCGAGACCTTGTCGACGGCAGATTTCTCTCCCCCGATGACCAGCTGGCCTTTGCAGTTATAGTTTGCTATAGACACGACTCCGTCCACGCCATTGCAAAGATCGGCGAGTGCCTCCCTCTTCATGCCGAGTATCGCTGTCATCCCACAGTCGATGCCGTCACATGCGGTCTCCATCACCTTTGCACGGTAGGACAATAGCGGTAGAATCTGCTCCATACTCAACGCACCGGCGGCATAAAGGGCGCTGTACTCTCCGAGGCTCAGACCCGCAGTCATGTCCGGTGTTATGCCGTGCTCCTTTAAAAGGCGCACTATGCCAACCGCAAAGCTTGCCATGATCGGTTGAGTGTTGGTCGTCTTTGCGAGTAGTTCGGCAGGGCCTTCGCTACAGAGCTTTATTATGTCAAGGTCGACAATCTCTGCCGCCTTATCAAATGTCTCACGGAATGTGGGGTAAGCCTCATAAAAATCCATCCCCATACCGACACGTTGTGAGCCCTGTCCGGCAAATAAAAAAGCTGTCTTCAATCCTATAATCCCCTTGTATTTGTCAGCAACTCGTTTGCATCATTCATCAGCTGTTCAAAGATAGCGCGCAGGGGTTTAATCTCACTGAGCTGCCCCACCGTCTGCCCTGCCATAACACTTCCTGTCTTGACATCGCCATCAAATACCGCACGGCGCAAACCGCCGAGGGTAAACATCTCCAGCTCCATCTTGTCGGCACCCTCTTTTTCCTTGGCGAGGTACGCCTTTGACATGCTGTTTTTAATTATCCTAACCGGCGCTCCAACCGTTCTGCCGGTGACGACGGTGTCACTACCACTCGCCTTTATTAACGCCTGTTTGTAGTTGTCGTGTATTGGGCACTCCTCACTAACCAGCAGGCAGGTTGCAATCTGAACACCCTGCGCACCGAGCAGTGCGGCGGCGGCAAGCTGTCTGCCGTCTGCAATTCCGCCGGCGGCGATGACCGGTATGTTCACCGTATCGACCACCTGAGGTGTCAGGGTCATGGTTGTCATCTCTCCGACATGACCGCCACTCTCGGTACCCTCTGCGATTATCGCATCCGCACCGTTTTGTGCCATACGCTTTGCCAGTATCGGTGCCGGAACGACCGGCATGACGAATATGCCGGCATCCTTCCAACCCTGCATATATTTCCCGGGGTTGCCTGCACCGGTGGTCAGGAACTTAACACCCTCCTGCACAACCACCTCTGCCATCGCATCCGATTCCGGATTCATTAGCATGAGGTTGACCGCAAAAGGCTTGTCGGTCAACGATTGGCAGATTTTAATCTCCTCACGCAGTATCTCCGCTGTCATCGCAGCCGAACCGATTACCCCGAGTGCACCGGCGTTTGAGACTGCCGCCGCAAACCTACCATCGGTAATATTCGCCATCGCCCCTTGTATAAACGGGAATTCTATTCCGAGCGTTTTGTTTATGTTCATATGATTTTTACCTTTCTTAGTTGCTGTCGATAAATTTATTTCCCATCGCCCGAAATTTTTTGTATCGGTGGGAGGCGGGGTTTGCAAGTTTTGACACTCTTGCAAGCGAGCGATTTAGATACTCGTTAAGTGTTGATAAAAATTCCTGTGGTGATGTATGTGCTCCGCCGATAGGCTCCGGTACAATATCATCTATCACGCCCAACGTTTTTAGGTCTTCGGCGGTCAACTTCATATATCTACTCGCCTCCTTTGCACGGGTCGAGTCCTTCCACAGTATGGAGGCAAATCCCTCCGGTGAGAGTACCGAGTAGGTCGCATTCTCCGCCATCAAAACCTCGTTTGCAACCGCCAGTGCGAGTGCACCGCCACTTCCCCCCTCGCCGGTGATAATCGACACAATCGGGACACTCAGACCACTCATCTCGGCGATACATTGAGCTATGGCACTGCCCTGCCCGTTCTCCTCCGCCTCCATACCGGGATAGGCACCCGGCGTATCGACAAAGGTAATTATCGGGCGGCCAAACTTCTGCGCCGATTGCATTATCCTCAACGCCTTGCGATAACCCTGTGGGTTTGGCATACCGAAGTTGCACCGCAATTTCTCATCCAGCTCACGTCCTTTGCAGTGCCCGAGCACGGTGACCGGTTTGCCGTTATAAAGCGCAACACCGCCGTATATACTGCTGTCCTCGAGGGACAGTCTGTCCCCCTGCTGTTCAAAAAAATCATCAAACAGCTCATCGATAATCTCAATAATGTTAGGGCGGTTAAGCTCACGCGCAAGTAACACCTTATCCCACTCGGGGTAGTGTTTTTCCACAGTCGCTGTGTCCGTTGTCATATATTTCTCCTAAAATATAACCTAAGAGTGCAATCGCAAGAGTTGTATGAGAGTATCTCTCATATCCTCACGCTTCACAACACGGTCAACAAATCCGTGTTGTTGCAAAAATTCGGAACGCTGAAAACCCTCCGGTAGCTTTTGACCTATTGTCTGCTCTATCACACGTGGACCGGCAAAGCCGATAAGCGCATCCGGTTCGGCGAGGGTGATGTCCCCCATCGAGGCAAAACTTGCGGTCACTCCCCCGGTAGTCGGGTGGGTCAGAATCGATATATAAAGTCCGCCTCGTACCGAAAACTGTTGCAGTGCCGAGCAGGTTTTTGCCATCTGCATCAGCGATATAATCCCCTCCTGCATACGTGCACCACCGCTCGCTGAAAATATAATCAGCGGCAGACGGTATTTTGTCGCCTTTTCGACGGCATAGGTGACCTTTTCGCCTACCACAGCACCCATGCTACCCATTAAAAATCTACTGTCCAGCACGACAACTACCGCGCCATATCCGCCAATCTTCCCGTTCACCGCGACGACGGCATCCTTGAGTCCGGTGGAGTTTTTCAGCTCCTCTAATTTATCGCCGTATTTTGGAAATGAGAGCGGGTCGATGCTGTGCATATTAGGCGCAAGCTCTCTAAAACTGTCCGCGTCCATCAACTGCTCTAATCTGTTATACGCCCCAATTGAAAGGTGGTGTCCGCAGTCAGAACATACATTATAGATTGTCTCTGGTGCGGTGGGATTAAGCTCGACGCTACATTTTGGGCAACGCACGCCAACCAACGACTCCTTTTCAATCAGGACGCCGTTAAGATGTGCGCGCTTGCTCCTAAGTTGTGTCAGCCTCTCTTTTCGTCCGGCAAATGCAATGCTCAATTATAATCCCCTTATGTTAAGATTTTGACCATTTTAATAGATCGTCCATGTATTTGTTGAGGTATCCGGTATCGTATCGACCACGCACAAAATCCGGTTGGTGCAAGATCAGATGCAAAAACTCGGCGGTGGTCGGATATCCCTCGATAACAAGTTCCTCTAACGCTCGGCGCATTCGGCGTATCGCCTGAAGACGTGTCGGTGCATGGACTATAATCTTTGCGACGAGGGAATCGTAGTAGGGGCTCAGCTCGTATCCGGGATAGAGTGCCGAATCCACCCTTACGCCACACCCGGCAGGGAAATGCAAAAACTCCGTCACACCGGGAGTGCCTGCAAAGTTGTTGGTCACATCCTCCGCATTGATGCGGCATTCTATGGCATGACCGTTAAAACACACATCCTCCTGCTTAAAGCCCAGGCTAAGCCCTGCAGCCACCCTCAACTGTGCGCAGACAAGATCACGCCCTGTCACCATCTCGCTCACCGGATGTTCCACCTGAATTCTGGTGTTCATCTCGATGAAATAATAGTTCTGGTGGGAGTCCATCACAAACTCCACCGTACCGGCACCGCAATAGCCGACCGCCTTTGCCGCCGCCACTGCATCGGCACCCATACACTCACGAATTTCGGGGGAAAGCCCTTTTGCCGGCGATTCCTCCAAAAGTTTTTGATTCTTGCGTTGGATAGAGCACTCTCTTTCGCCGAGATGCACGACATTTTGATGCGAGTCACCGAGAATTTGCACCTCGATATGCCGTGGATTAGCAATCAACTTTTCTATGTAAAGACTGCCATCTCCAAAACAGGCGAGTGCCTCCTGCTTAGCCTCGTTAAATTTACCACGCAGTTCATGCATGTCGTTGGCTATCCGCATACCGCGCCCACCGCCGCCGGCAGATGCTTTTATGAGAACCGGATAGCCGACACGCAGTGCGACCTCCTCCGCTTTAGCCTCGTCCTCGACAACGCCGTCAGAACCCGGCACGACCGGCACGCCGCTGTACTGCATTATCCTACGCGCACTGGCCTTGTTACCCATCTTGCTAATGACCTCGGCGCTCGGGCCGATAAATACGATGTCCTGCTCGGCACAAAGACGCGCAAAGTCTTCATTTTCCGACAAGAAACCGTATCCCGGGTGGATCGCCTCACAATCGTAGGCTTTTGCAACCGAAACTATCGCGTCCATATTTAGGTAGCTCTCACGAGCGGGTGGCGCACCTATGCACACGCCATGGGTAGCAAGCTCGACCGCTAAGCTATTCGTATCCGCAGTCGAATAGACCGCCACCGTCTCGATGCCGAGCTCGTGGCAGGCTCGTATGACACGAACCGCAATTTCACCGCGATTCGCAACTAAAACACGCTTAAACATTTATCTTTTTCACCACAAAAAGCTGTTGCCCAAAACCTACAAACTCTTGATTCTGGGCGCAAATTTCCACTATCTTGCAATCAAATGGAGCGGGAAGCTCGTTTAACGTCTTCATCGCCTCTAAAATACAAAGGGTTTCACCGCGTTTTATCGACTTACCTACAGTCACAAACGGTTCTGAATCAGGTGAGGGGGAGCTGTAAAATGTGCCTACCAACGGCGCAGTGACCACCTCATCCATCGAATGATTCGCCGGTGTCGGTGACGCCTCGACTTTTTGCTCGGTGAGCACAGGAGCGCTCACAGCATATTGAGCCTGCGGTTTTGTGACACTAAACTCGGTGTCACCGTCCTTGTATTCAAAACTCGCAATGTTTGCTCCTTGAATGTAGTCGAGCAGTTCATACAGTTCCTTTTTGTTCATTATAACAATGTCCCTTTCGGTTGTAGTTGTTGTGTTAGTTCTCTAATTTCTCAAGAAAAGAGACAATGTCGCCGACGGTAACAAACTGAGCGAGCTGATCGTCCGGTATGCTAACACCCATCTCCTCTTCAAGTGCCATACTCAGCTCAACAGCATCAAGACTGTCCGCGCCGAGATCGTCGGTTATCTTTGCCTCGAGAGTGACCTCATCAGCGGAACATCCGAGTGTGGATACGATAGTCTCCTTTACCTTGTCAAACATAGTTTTAACCCTTTCTGCACTTATGGTGCAACAGCGCCACTCATCAAACGATAGATTTCGTGACAAAAATATTTAGTTCAAATTATTTAACTAATTAATTTTAACCCTCTATGGCATATTTGTCAAGTGATATGCGCTAATTTTATGTCTATAAAATAAAAATCTCCCCACACATCGATTATCTTTATACGATGTGTGGGGAGATTGTGCATCTTATTCTGCTTTAAGTCCTGTTCCGGCGGGGATAATCTTGCCTATGATGACATTCTCTTTAAGACCGGTGAGCGGGTCAACCTTACCGCGGATTGCGGCGTCGGTGAGCACCTTGGTCGTCTCCTGGAAGCTTGCGGCGGAGAGGAAGCTGTCGGTCGCAAGGCTCGCCTTGGTGATACCGAGTAGGGTCGGAACGCCTTTCGCGCACGCCTCACCATGTTCGCTCTCCGGTGTATGCGCCTTGACAAATGTGTTTTGCAGATCGAACTCCGCCCTGTCAACCGTCGAGCCGGCTATCAGTGTAGTCTTACCGGACTGCTCGACCCTAATCCTGCGCATCATCTGGCGGACTATAACCTCAATATGCTTGTCGTTGATGTCAACACCCTGCATACGGTAGACGCGTTGAACCTCCTGTATTAGGTAGTTTTGCACCGCAACCGCTCCCTTGATGGAGAGGATGTCCTGCGGATATGCATGACCCTCGGTCAGCATCTCTCCCTTTTCAATCATATCACCGTCCGCAACACGCAGACGTTGACCGAACGGCACCATATAGCTCATTTCTATCGGCGCACCGTTTTGATCCTCTCCCTTAACGATGGCATAGACATTTTTCTTGGTGTCGTCTATCTCAATCTTGCCGCCTATCTCACTCATGATTGCTAAAGCTTTGGGGCGACGAGCCTCAAATAGCTCCTCAACACGGGGTAGACCCTGTGTGATATCGTCGGCATTTGCGATACCTCCGGTATGGAACGTACGCATGGTCAGCTGTGTGCCCGGCTCACCGATGGACTGAGCGGCGATGATACCGACCGCCTCACCGATGTTAATCTTTTCACCGGTGGCAAGGGAAGTACCATAACACTTGGCACAGCAACCCACCTTGGCGGAGCAGTCCAAAACACTGCGGATGATGGTTTCGGTAACACCTGCATCCACGATTTTTTGCGCCATGTCGCTGTCGATAAGGGTGTCCTTGTCACACAGCAACTCGCCTGTCTCGGGATGGAACATGTCCTCGACAAGGTATCTGCCCTGCAAACGCTCGGTCAGCGGCTCGATCATCTCGTTGCCGTCCTTGATGTCGGACACGGTTATACCGGAGATAGAACCACAGTCCACCTCACGAACGATGACGTCCTGAGATACATCGACCAGACGACGGGTAAGATATCCTGAGTCCGCAGTACGCAGAGCGGTATCGGCAAGACCTTTACGCGCGCCACGGCTGGAGATGAAGTATTCGAGGATGTTAAGACCCTCACGGTAGTTAGCGCGGATAGGAATCTCAATCGTTTTACCTGCGGTATTGGCGATAAGTCCGCGCATACCGGCAAGCTGACGAATTTGGTTCATGGAACCACGCGCACCGCTGTCCGCCATCATAAAGATAGGGTTGCGGTCGGTGAAGTTCTCGGTAAGTGCCGCCGAGACCTTTTCGGTGGTGGTGTTCCAGACATCGATTATGTTTTGATAGCGCTCCTCGTTGGAGATAAGACCTTTGTTAAAGCTCTTGATTATCTGTCCTATCTGACGCTCGGAATCCTCCAGCAGCTGTGCTTTTTCCGGCGGGATAATGGCGTCGCTGATAGCAACGGTTACGGCACCCTTGGTGGAGTATTTAAAGCCCTGTGCCTTGATCTTGTCCAGCACCTTTGCGGTGGTGTCAACACCATGGATCTTTATAGAACGGTCGATGATATCACCGAGCTTGCCCTTGTTCACAAGGAAGTCAATCTCATATCCAAACTCACCGTCCTCGGCACTGCGATCGACAAAGCCGAGATCCTGTGGGATCGGCTGATTGAAGATGATACGACCTACCGTGCAGTCAATCAATTTGGAACGCTCGCCTATCAGACGACGCACCTTAATTTTGGCATGTAACGAAATAACACCCTCATGGTATGCCATGATTGCCTCATTCTCGTCACGGTAGACATTGCCCTCGCCCTTGTCACCCTCGTTGACCATGGTGAGATAGTAGCTGCCGAGAACCATGTCCTGAGTAGGCACTGCGACCGGCTTGCCGTCCGACGGTTTTAAAAGGTTGCGAGAGGCGAGCATAAGCTCCTTTGCCTCGCGCTGTGCCTCCTGTGAAAGGG
>CAYJMO010000020.1:5483-26720 GCA_964371365.1 uncultured Oscillospiraceae bacterium | reverse complement strand
TTTCTCGGCATTATCTACTACTATAAAACAGCCTCAGGGCTTGATTAGGAGGGGTATGTTATATCCATTTAACTAAGAGGGCATATTAAATATTTGTATCTAAGCTGATTTCAGTCCATTAAACAACCGGTGCTTTTTGTATAAAATATTTGCGTAGGGTAGGGGAGTGGGGTGTTTTCATCACTCTATACTTAGTTAATATCTGCCGAGATGGTTTATATTTTAACATATCTTGGCACAATTTTCAATACCAAATCGTATTTTCTTCTACTCTTTAACTCAACATTTATACCAGCCATCCTTTAGCGTGTTCAATTGCCTTGTGCCAGCCGGACAATAGCTCGTTTCTTCGGTGGGGTTCCATGTGGGGTTTGTATGTCTTTTTCATTGTCCAACGTTTTGAAACCTCCTCGAGGTCATTCCAAAATCCTACGGTGAGCCCTGCGAGTAGAGCAGCTCCGAGGGCGGTGGTCTCCTTTACGGTCGGGCGAATAACCTCTATGTTCAAAATATCGGACTGAAACTGCATTAAAAAGCTGTCTACCGAGCCTCCTCCGTCGACGCGCAGTCGGTCGACAGTTAAGCCGATGTCCTGCTCGATACTTCGCAAAAGATCGGCGGATTGGTACGCTATTGCCTCCTCTGCGGCGCGAATAATATGATTTCTGTTGGTGCCTCTCGTTATTCCGATTATTGTGCCACGCGCATACATGTCCCAATAGGGGGCACCGAGACCGGTGAAAGCCGGCACGATATATACCCCACCCGTATCGACCACAGTCCTTGCATATTTCTCACAATCTCTCGAACGTGTTATCAGCCCCATTTCGTCACGTAGCCACTGAATTATTGCTCCACCGGTGAAAACACTTCCCTCTAATGCATAGTTTATCTTGTCACCGACAGTTGCAGATATGGTTGATACTAATGAATTTTTGCTATTACATATTGTGTCTTCGGTGTTCATCAGCATGAAACAACCGGTTCCATATGTATTTTTTATATCACCTTTTTTAAAGCATGTTTGACCAAACAGTGCCGCCTGTTGATCACCCGCTACTCCTGTCACCGGTATGTCGGTGCCGGATAGATTAAGATTACCAAAGTGAGAGCCGGACGGGCAGACCTCCGGTAACATGTTCCTCAGAATGTCCATGTCTTTTAAAATCTTGTCATGGCAGATTCACTCCCGAATATCAAAAAGCATGGTTCTGCTTGCGTTGGTTCGGTCGGTCTTGTGTTCACCACAAAATTTGTATAATAACCAGCTGTCAACGGTGCCACACATAAGCTCACCCTTGTCGGCCATCTCACGTGCCCCCTCGACGTTGTCGAGGATCCAACGTATTTTAGTGGCGGTGAAGTAGGCGTCTATCACCAGTCCTGTCTTGTGTTTAATGTATTCCGACAGCCCCTTTTTCTTTAGATCCTCACAATAGTCGGCGGTTCTGCGGCATTGCCACACAATTGCATTATATATCGGTGCACCGGTTTTCTTATTCCACACCACGGCAGTTTCGCGTTGATTTGTAATTCCAACAGCGGCAATCTCCTTTTCCGAGATGCCGTTTTTGGTCATAACTTCTATTAAAACACCATATTGTGTTGCATAAATTTCCATCGGGTCATGTTCCACCCAACCGGATTTAGGGTAGTGTTGCGTAAATTCCTTGCTCTCAACCCCTACGACATTTTGATCATGGTCAAATATTATTGCGCGCGCGCTGGTTGTGCTGGAGTCAAGAGACAATATGTATTTTTTCATATAAAATATTTTCCTTATTTGGTTTGACATAGATATTATTATGTGATAAAATAAGTTCGACAGAGTAGGGATACAGCGTTAAGTGTTTCCGACATGGGGAGTTGGTCGGTGAACGAAGACGATATAGCAGCTTAACTTACTATTTGTCCAAAGAATAGCATAAAAAACTTTAATATATGGTTTTTTGTGGGTATGATTTGCCGACAAATAAAGTTATAGTTACTATAAAGTCGCGATTGTATTCTGCGCCCGCTGATCAATCGGTGTATGCTGTTTTGTTATTGCATTGCTGTTTGGTGAACGCACTCTGAAAAGGGGTGTTTTTTTATTGTAAAAAACATCATTTTCAACAACGAAAGGAAGATTAATGTCATCACTTGAAAACAAACTGTTCAAAACACCGTTTAGTGCTCTTTATTGGAAATTTGCATTTTTAGAGCTTAAAAAGCCAAAAGTTTTGGTTTTTGCCGCTTTAATGATAGCGCTTCGTATAGCGCTGAAAAGCCTTAGTATTCCGATAACCGCCGATCTTCGGATAAACATCACCTTTTTTGTCAATGCACTCGGGGCGATGGTCTTCGGTCCGGTCGTTGCCGCACTCTCCGCCGCCGTTTCGGATACTATCGGCGCGATTTTGTTCCCGGTCGGTGCATATTTTTTCCCGTTTATCTTTATTGAGATCGCCGGCTCGGTCATCTTTGCACTATTTTTGTATCGTGCCGACCTTACCCCTGCAAGAATTATCGGCTCTCGATTTTGTATCAGTTTTCTGGTTAATATAGTTTTAACCACACCGATAATGATGCTGTATTATGATGTGATGCTCGGCAAGTCCTACACCATCCTTAACCTGCCGCGCATTATAAAAAATCTTGTCCTATTTCCGGTCGAGGGGATACTGCTCACCCTTTTTCTCGGTGTCCTCGCGCCAATCTGCATACGGTTTGGCTATGGCGAGTTTGGGACATCGCGATTAAAAATGACTCGAAAAAGTGTGGTAGGCATCGTCATACTATCGGTTATCTCCGCACTGCTTGCCGCTTTGTATATAACAACATTATAGCTTAATCTTTCCCTGCAAAAATCCCTCAATCCTATCTAATGCGGTGGTAAGGTGCTTTAATGAATAGGAGTAGCTGATACGCACAAATCCTTCACCGCAGTCGCCGAACGCATTTCCAGGAACCACCGCTACCTTCGTCTCCTGTAAAAGTCGGTTGCAAAACTCCTCGCTGGTCATCCCTGTTCGTTTTATACTCGGGAATACATAAAAAGCTCCCTTGGGCTCAAAGCAGTCAAGACCCATTGCGTTAAGGCGTTTGACCATTAAACGTCGACGTTCATTGTATTGACGGCGCATATCAAGAACCTCGTCATTACAATCATTGAGAGCCACGACGGCTGCATATTGGGCGGTGGTGGGTGCGCACATCAGTGCATACTGATGCACCTTGTTCATAACCTCGGCGAGCGGTGCCGGTGCGGTGAGATAGCCCAGTCGCCAACCGGTCATGGCATAAGCCTTGGAAAAACCACCCACCACGATGGTGCGCTCCCTCATGCCGGGGAGCTCTGCAATAGATACATGATTTTCGTCGGAGTAGGTGAGTTCCGCATATATCTCATCGCTCATGACGAGGATATCGGTTCCACGCAGTATATCGGCTATCGCCTCTAACTCTTCACGTCCCATGACGGCACCGGTCGGGTTTGAGGGGAATGCGAGAATGACCATGCGGGTTTTATCGGTAATTGCAGCTTTAAGTGTCTCGGGTGTGAGTTTAAAGTCGTCCTCCATTTTGGTGACGAGCGGCACAGGGATTGCTCCTGCAAGCTCCGTCACGGCGGTATAGCTGACAAAACATGGCTCACAGATCAATATCTCATCACCCGGGTTTGCTATAGCGCGCACCGCAATGTCGATAGCCTCACTTCCGCCAACCGTGACTACAATCTCCTTTAAAGGATCATATTGCAGGTTAAATCTGCGGTCGAGATAATCGGAAATAGCCTCGCGAAGCTCAATAAGCCCCTGATTCGAGGTGTAAAATGTGTGCCCCTTTTCCAACGACTCGATTCCGGCCTGACGTACGTTCCATGGGGTTTTAAAATCCGGCTCACCCACGCCGAGTGAAATACAATCCTTCAACGTCGAGGCGACATCGAAGAACTTTCGTATGCCGGAGGGTTTAATATTTTTTGCCCTTGTCGAGAGCAGTTTATCGTAATTCATTATATGCTCCACCCTCGCTCGTCCTTTTCCGGATCGACGTACATAACTCCATCCTTTTTATATGTGTTGAGTATAAAGTGGGTTGCGGTGGAAAGTACCGAGTCGATAGGGGAGAGCCGACGGGAGACAAAGCTCGCAATCTCATGAAAACTCTTGCCCGACATGGTGATTAACAGGTCATATCCTCCGCTTATCAACTGAACCGTCTCCACCTCGGTGAGCTGTGAAACCTGCCATGCTATATGGTCAAAGCCGACATCTTTTTTCGGTGCGACCTTGAGCTCGATAAGAGCCTGAACTCGACCATCCTTTAGTTTATCGTGATTAACCATAGTGCGATAACCTTTGATGATGCCACTCTGCTCATACTCGTCTATTCTCTTTGCAATTTCTATGGTGTCACAGTCCAAAAGTGCCGCAAGCTCCTCTAAGCCTATGCGCCCATTTTCTTCCATAATCGCAAGCAATCTTTCCATATATACCTCAATTCATTATCGTATTTTGAATATTATATAATTATAGCGTGTAAAGACCATTTTGTCAATTATGAACTATCACTTTTTGTACTGCATGTGTAAATAATACACAAAAAAACAAAAGATTTTTTATACAATATGTTAGTATATTATGTCGATGAAATGTGTTATACTTATCATATTAATTTACTTTAGACGATGATTTTATCGTACTAAAAAGGGGGCATTTGCCACGATGCGAAAACTCGATATTGTGGCTAAGCAGAAAGGAATGGGTATCTATCTTGAAGTATTCAACCGAGAAACTGCGCAACATTGCGCTCGTGGGCCACGCAGGCAGTGGCAAGACAACGTTGGTAGAGGCACTTCTGTATGCTACCAAAACCATCGACAGGATGGGCAAGGTGGAGGACGGCAACACGGTGAGTGACTTTGAGCCGGAGGAGCAGAAGAGGGGAGTATCTTTTTCCACCTCCATGTCCTCAATAGAGTTTGATGACGTGCGTGTCAATTTAGTGGACTCACCCGGTCTTTTTGATTTTGAGCTTGGTGTGCATGAGGCACTGCGAGCCTGCCAGTCGGCGCTTATCGTTGTGTCGGCAAAGGACGGTTTGCAGGTCGGTGCAATAAAGGCATACATGCTCGCCAAAAAGCTTGGCAAGAGCAGTATGTTTTTTGTATCAAAAACAGATGTGGAAAATGCCGACTTTTATAAGACGTTGGAGGAGATAAAAATCCTCTGCGGTGCGAATGCATTCCCTATTGTAGTGCCGGTGAGTGAGGGCGGTAAGACTACATATATCAACATAATCGAGGACAAGGCATATCAGTACACAGACGGCAAACCGAGTGCCGTGGAGGTGCCGGATACCGCACATCGTCTTGATGGGCTTAAAACCGCTATGTATGAAGCGGTTGCCGAGACGGACGAGGAGCTATTTGAAAAATACTTCTCGGGTGAGACCTTCACCGAAGAGGAGATAACCACCGGAATTAAAACCGGTGTTAAGAATGGCACCATAACGCCGATACTCTGCGGTTCTGCTGTGAAGTTAGAGGCGCTGGACATGATGTTGTCCGACATCAGATTTTTACTGCCATCACCTGCAAAATCATCGGTGAAAGTTATGGATAAAGACGGTGAGGAACAAGAGATTGACTGTGGTGACGACGGTCCGCTTCTCGTCTCGGTGTTCAAGACGGTCGCCGACCCATTTGTCGGCAAACTCAGCTATGTCAAGGTTTTGCGCGGTGTATTAAAACACGAGAGTCAGGTGGTCAACAGCCGCACCGATGAGACGGAAAAACTCGGCAAACTCCTGTTCTTGCGCGGTAAAAAACAGATAGATGCCCCCGAGATAGGCGCGGGAGATATGGGAGCTATCACTAAACTCGCAAACACCAAAACCGGCGACACCCTCTGTGCACCGGGACATGTCTACACCCTGCCTGCGATAGGCTTCCCGACACCGACATACTCTATGGCGCTCCACCTTAAAAACAAGGGGGATGAGAGCAAGATAGGAACTGCAATACACCGCCTTTTGGAGGAGGATTGCACCCTGACCTTTGTCAACGAGCATGAGACATTTCAACAGGTTTTATCCGGTCTTGGGGAACAACACCTTGAGATAACCGTTGCAAAACTCAAAAGCAAGTTTGGCATCGACACCTCACTCGGACAGCCACGAGTTGCCTATCGTGAGTCGGTGCGCAAAAAGTCTAAAGCAGAGGGCAAACACAAGAAACAGACCGGTGGACATGGACAGTTCGGTCATGTATGGATTGAGTTTGAGCCACACGATGGTGAGGGATTGATTTTTGAAGAAAAGGTGTTCGGTGGCAGTGTGCCTAAGAACTACTTCCCGGCGGTGGAAAAGGGTTTGCAGTCTGCGATAACACATGGAGTGCTCGCTGGCTACCCGATGGTCGGATTGAAAGCTACACTGGTAGATGGTTCCTATCACCCGGTCGACAGCTCGGAAATGGCATTCAAACTTGCGGCTTCGGCAGCATATAAAAAAGGGCTGGTCGATGCCTCTCCCGTCCTGCTTGAACCGATGGGTGTACTGCGCGCATTCGTGCCGGACAACAATACCGGCGATGTTATGGGCGAGGTTAATAAGCGCCGCGGACGCGTACTCGGCATGGCTCCGGACGAGGAAGGCCATCAGATGATTGAGGCGGAGTGCCCACTGTCAGAGATGCATGATTTCACGACATTTATCCGCAGTCTGACCGGCGGTCGTGGAAGTTATACATTTGAGTTTGTGCGCTATGAGCCGCTACCCTCCCACCTTGAGAGCAAGGTCATTGAGGATGCAAAACACCTGTTTGAGCACCGCTCGGACGAGGAATAAGGAAGATAACACTAAAGAGGGGCGACCGGTGGTCACCCCTCTTTAGTGTTTACTTAAAGCTATCTTTATTTGTCAATTTTGCTCGACCCAACACCCAAAATTTTACCCACAATCAGCGCGCCAACCGTCGTGATTATTATTTCCGGCACCATGTAGGAACCGTTGTATATAATATTGTAGGCGTTGAAGAGTGCATCGCCACTAAAGTTGCCGATCGCCCATTCCCCGATAAATGATGTGTCCTCGGTAAAAACCTCCTGTGCATATTCAATGCTTTTCCAGAGGACAATTCCGCTGATAAGGTGCGATATATAACGCAACAACAGTACACACACCGTCCCTGCCGCGAGTGCGAGGGGCGGTTTTTTAATGCTGTTTTTAAAAATGCCGCCAAGACCGATGACAGTGTAGGGTAGGATATAGTCGAGAAGCAGTGCAAGTATCACGGTGGAAAGCTCCACGCCAATGGTGGTGAAACCACCGGTAACAAGCTGTAAAATGCTAAATGCAAAGCCGGTCAAAAGTCCCCATTTTATGCCGTGGCGGTAACTTACGACTATAATCGGTAGCATACTGCATACCGTCACACTCCCTCCGTTTGCCCATAGTCCCTCGAACTTTGGAAAAAAGCTCAGCATGGTGGCGATGGCGAGGAGGATTGCGGATTCCACCAATATTCTTGTCTTACTCATGTTTTTGTCCCTTTCTCATTTTACTTTTCGTACAAATATTGAACAGTGACAAAAAAATACGCCTTTGGAAATAATCCAAGGCGCATAAAAGTCAAACTTCCTACGCCGGCATTATCCGGATCAGGTACAATACTAACCCCAAGCAAAAATACAGCAAACCGTCGTTTCTTTTCGCCCTGTGCTGCGTTGTCGTCAATCGCAATACGTTAGTATTGCTCAATCCTCCGCCTTGCCCAGAACAAAAACAACTCTCGGTTTAATCTATATTTTTACTCGGGGTTAGTATAAGGGTCCGCAGATATCTGCGTCTCAGCGTTAAAATAGATTCATCATCATTTTAACTAACTAATGCTTGCATTAGTTCAACAAATCCGGTGCAAAGCACCGGATTGTGCGCCCCTGTTCAATAGATATCATAATAATACACTATTTACAATTTGTCAACCGGTTTGACTATATTAAGATAATTTTTTTGTGAAGATATTCCATTTAATGGCTGTATATTTTATGATACTATTGATCTATAGAAAAGCAAAGGGGTAATATTATGAAAAAAATTATAGTTGCGTTTTTGTTGAGTGCCTCGTTATTTTTGACCGGATGCTCGGAGCTTTTTGCTGTATTGGAGATAATGGAGGCAATAGAGGGAGTCGCTTATGATGGTGAGATGTTAGACAATATTGAGTTTTCTGACTACGAAATCGAGTATTATAACGGTTATGCATGCCTTGTGGGTAGCGATGGCATGGTCTTTGATGGAGTGGTAATCCCATTCATCAAATTCAGTGAACAGGGATACACCTTTACAATGGATGTCGTCTCGAATAATCAGCGATATGCCGTCTATGGCAGTTATACTATGGAAGAATCTCCGGACGATGAAAATTTCAGTATTATTACCTTTGTGGTGGACGGTGGCAGTTATGACGATAAACTTAGCGAATACATATTTGTTTTTGACGGCTCAAAGGATGAACTTATATCCGCACAGGATATAGGCGATGTAGCCGGCGAGTCGGTCTACTCCTGGATAGGCGACGAAATTGACATATCGGATAGCACCACCGAGGACAGCGCCGCGCCACCCCCCGACGGCGGCGAGTTGAACTCCCCGATACCGGGCGATACCGAGCCGGTTTTAAAGGACATCTTTCGCTACATGGATACACCGAGGGAGTTTGTGGAAAATGTTCGTGGGCCGATAACACAGAATAACCCGCAGACGGTCAGCACAATATTGCAGGACTGGTATGATTCGAATTTGTATGACAACTACGGTCGTGATGCACGTGGGCTTTTTACCATACACGGCTATTATTTTGATGATATTGATCAGGTGCACCAACATGTTTCCATGATAACTCGCGGTGCACCGGACGAGCTTTATCACGCCGGAATGGAGTTTTTTGAGGAGAATGAGGCGAGCGGTATTTCTATACCATACGACATAAAACTCGCCACCAAGGGGGTTATCCAGACCGGCGAGGACGTGGATGTAATATTTTATCAAGGTTCGTCCGGTAACGGTGGATTTAATATCGATATTCCGCTTATAATGTATGACGCGGTACGTATTGAGGAGGCGAAAAACTACGGCTCTGTCGCACAGTTCGCGGCGCAACAGAGCGAGAATTTTGCGGTGGTGGACATAGACAACGGCATTCTTATGTTCTACGGCACCGAAGATGATTCCGAGGGGCTATATGAAAAGCTAACAATAGTCTTTGTGTCCACGAACGATGACTATGTATCCGGCTCGTCCAGCAGTGTGACGGTGCAGATGTCGGGCGTCCAGCTGATGGTTCATGAGTCCGGAACGCGTTTAGTTTCCACCATCGACACCGAAAACATTTTAGAGGACGTATTCGATATAAAATAGTTCTTTCCCTCTATTGACAAACCATTGTGCGGTGATATAATTATTGTAGAGGAGGGTTTTTCCTCCCGAACGTTCGATTAAAGTCAAAATAGGGGAATAGTTGATGTATCAAAGCGATAAGCTCCGTGAGGAATGCGGTGTTTTCGGGGTATATGCCAAGGGTGATATAGCCGCCGGCATAACCTATAACGGTCTTTTAGCATTGCAACACCGCGGTCAGGAGGGTGCCGGTATTGCGGTTGTCACCGATAATAAAATACTCTATCATAAAAATGTCGGTCTTGTGTCGGAGGTTTTCACCAAAAAGGTGTTAGATAAGCTCCCGTCGGGACGCATCTCGGTCGGACATGCGCGATACTCCACTACCGGTTCCAACACTTCGGAGAATGTCGGTCCCTTTATTGTGGAGTATCTCACCGGACGTATCGCCACCGCCCACAACGGCAACCTCACCAACGCACGGCAACTTCGCGATGGGCTCAAAGGCTTCGGACTCAACTTTCACGCTACCAGCGACAGCGAGGTGGTCTCGTCTCTCATTGCCTACTATACAACACGTGAGATGGACAGCGTCAAGGGCACAATCAAGGCATGTAAGTACCTACAGGGAGCATTTTCCCTTGTTATTGCGAGCAGTGACAACAAACTTATTGCCCTGCGTGACCCGGACGGATACAGGCCGCTATGTCTTGGCGAGAGTGAGCTCGGATATGCCATCGCATCCGAGAGCTGTGCGCTGACCTCGGGTGGATTTAACTTTGTTCGTGATATAAAACCGGGTGAGATAATAGTTATAGAGGATGGCAAGATAGTCCGTGAGGAGGTCGTTTTGACCGATCGTCGCTACGGTGCCGGGCTATGTATATTTGAATATGTATATTTTTCTCGACCGGACTCAATTATTGACGGTCTAAGTGTCTATGAATCACGCTATAACATGGGTTTTCGTCTTGCAAAGGAGTACCCTGTTGAGGCGGACATCGTGTGTGGAGTGCCGGACTCCGGTCTTGAAGCTGCCGCCGGATATAGTGCCGGCAGTGGGATACCACTGTCCACCGGATTTGTAAAGAATAGATACATAGGGCGCAGTTTTATCTATCCGACAAAGGAACTTCGTGACAATGCGGTTCGTTTGAAATTAAATCCGCTCTCCTATAATGTTGAGGGCAAACGTGTCGTGTTGGTGGACGACTCCATCGTGCGTGGCACTACCAGTGAGCGAATTATTACCGCACTAAAAAATGCCGGCGCGAGGGAGGTGCACATGCGGGTATCGTCACCGCCGTTTTTATACACCTGCCATTATGGCACCGACATTGATAATGAAGAGAATTTGATTGCCAACAACATGAGCATCGAGGAAATTCGGCAGAAAATCGGCGCCGACAGCCTCGGTTATATCAGTATTGATGGGCTTAGAGACGCCTGTAAAGGTTGTGGCCTTGACTTCTGCACCGACTGCTTCACCGGTCATAAAGTGAAGTTTATAAACAAGCAGGAGCTGGAGATTTAGTCCAGCTTGAGAACCGCGGTGAATGCCTCGCTCGGCACCTCGACACTGCCGAGCTGGCGCATCTTCTTTTTGCCCTCTTTTTGCTTTTCAAGCAGCTTTTTCTTACGGGTAATATCACCGCCATAGCATTTTGCAAGCACGTCTTTTCTCATTGCGCTGACCGTCTCACGTGCGATGATCTTACCGCCTATAGCCGCCTGTATGGGTATCTCGAACATCTGTCTCGGGATACTCTGTTTTAATTTTTCCGCAATCTTGCGACCGCGCTCATACGCCTTGTCGGCGTGGACTATCAGAGAAAATGCGTCCACAATGTCACCGTTGAGCAGTATGTCAAGGCGACAGAGTTTTGATTTTTCGTATCCGCACAGCTCATATTCATAGCTCGCATATCCGCGTGAGCGACTTTTGATGGTGTCAAAAAAATCATAGACAATCTCACCCAGCGGCAGGAGGTAGTGCAGGTCGACACGGGTGGTGTCGATATACTTCATGTCCTTGAATATGCCACGTCGTTCCTGACAGAGCTCCATTAACGCGCCGACAAAGTCGCTCGGAGTGTAGATATGTGCGTTGACAAATGGCTCTTCGCTGCTTGCAATCTTGGTGACCTCGGGGTAGTTGGTCGGATTGTCTATCATTAGTTTCGTTCCGTCGGTAAGGGTCAAACCGTATTCTACCGATGGTGCGGTGGTGACCAGTTCCATCATATACTCACGCTCCAAACGCTCGATGACCACCTCTAAGTGCAAAAGACCCAAAAAACCACAGCGAAATCCAAAGCCGAGAGCGACCGAAGTCTCCGGTATAAAGGAAAGAGAGGCATCGTTGAGCAACAGTCGGTCAAGTGCATCACGCAGGTCGTTATAGCGACTGCCATCGGCAGGGTAGATGCCGCAGAAAACCATCGGCACTACAGGACGATAGCCGGGGAGAGGTTCGACGGCGGAGTTTTCGGCAAGTGTAATTGTGTCGCCAACACGAGTGTCACGGACGTTTTTGATGGAGGCACAGATATATCCGACCTGTCCTGCATGGAGTTTGCCGGTCGGTGCCATAGATATTGCACCGTTGTGCCCGACCTCGGTCACGACATACTCGGTGCCGGAGCGGAACATTTTAATATTGTCACCGACCGAAACGCTGCCGTCCACCACGCGGACATAGACGATAACACCCTTGTAGCTGTCATAAACACTGTCAAAAATCAGCGCGCGAAGCGGTGCGTTTATATCACCGGAGGGCGGCGGAACGTTATGAACGATGGACTCCAGCACCTCCTCAATACCAATGCCCTGTTTTGCCGAGACACGCGGTGCCTCCATACAGGGTATACCGATAATGTCCTCCACCTCGCCGGCAACACGTTCCGGATCGGCGCTCGGCAGGTCAATCTTGTTGATGATAGGGACTATTTCAAGACCACCGTCTACCGCAAGGTAGGTGTTAGCGAGCGTTTGCGCCTCAACCCCCTGCGCGGCGTCCACCACCAATATCGCACCCTCACAGGCGGCAAGAGAGCGGCTGACCTCATAGTTAAAGTCGACATGACCGGGTGTGTCGATAAGGTTGAGTTCATAGCTCTGTCCGTCGGCGGCAGTGTAGTCGATGGTTACCGCGCGAGCCTTAATGGTGATGCCACGCTCCCGTTCGATGTCCATATTGTCGAGCAGTTGATTTTCCATCAAACGTTGTTCGACGGCACTGGTCTTTTCAAGAATTCGGTCGGCAAGGGTGGATTTACCGTGGTCTATATGTGCAATAATGCTAAAGTTGCGGATGTTTTTTTGTCTGTTCATTGGAATAATTTGTCCCGATGGTGCGTACTATATTATTTTATCATAAATGTGGGATAAATGCAATTTTTTTCTATTATAAAAATAGCTTGTAATTATGACACTTGTGTGCTATAATTAACCACGAATAAAAAAATATATATAGTTTTTGAAAGGAACGGAACGAAGAATGGAAATATTAAAGCATCAAAAAGGCGAGAACTCTACATATGAAATTAGCGGTAAAATCTCTGCTGAGGATTTTAATGCGGCGGTTTCAAGGGTGTTTAAGAGAAATCAAAAGCAGTTTAACGTCCCGGGCTTTAGAAAAGGTAAGGCTCCAAAACACCTTATTGAAAAGATGTACGGTAAGGATGCCTTTTATAACGATGCTATCAACGATATCTTCCCGAAACATTATGAAGATGCTGTCGTCGAGTTAAAACTCGAGCCGGTCGACCGCCCGAGTGTCGATATCGAGAGCATCGATGAGACCGACGGACTGTTGATAAACATTTCGGTCGTGGTAAAGCCGGAGATATCGGTCGGCACATATAAAGGTTTAAAGGCTATGAAACCGGACAATACTGTATCCGACGAGGAGATAACTACTCGCCTTGATGAGATGCGCAAGAAAAATGCTCGTCTGTTGGAGCGTGAGGGAGCAGCGCAGGACGGTGATACAACCATCATCAACTTTGAGGGCTTTGTTGACGATGTTGCATTCCCCGGCGGCAAGGGTGAGGACTTCTCGCTCGTGCTTGGCAGTGGTCAGTTTATACCCGGCTTTGAGGAGCAGGTGGTTGGACACTCGGCAGGGGAAGAGTTTGACGTTAACGTCAGCTTTCCGGAGGAATATCATGCCGATGAGCTCGCAGGTAAAGCGGCCGTGTTTAAGGTTAAGATTAATGAGGTTAAATACAATGAACTGCCCGATGCGGACGACGAGTTTGCTAAGGATGTCTCGGAGTACAATACCCTTGATGAACTTAAAGAGAGCATAAAAAAGGAAATTGCCGATAGCAAAGAGGCTCAGGCGGCTACCAACCTTGAAAATGAGCTGATGGAGCAGATTGTTGCCGGTGTTGAGGGTGACATACCGCCGGTAATGTTTGAAAATCGTGTCAACGACATGGTGCACGACTTTGAGCACCGTCTGCAAGGTCAAGGGCTCAACATTGAGACCTACATGAAATACCTCGGTCAGGATATGGAGGGCTTCCGCAAAGGCTTTGAGGAGGAGGCAACCCGTCAGGTTAAAACTCGTCTTGCCCTTGAAAAGATTTCGCAGTTGGAGGATATCAAGGCGACCGATGAGGATCTTGAAAAGGAAATTAACCGCATTGCCGAAGCATACAAGATGGAGGCGGACAAGGTTCGCGAGATTATCCCGGTCGACGATGTAATGAAGGACCTCGCGCTCAACAAAACCCTCGACTTTATTAAGGAATCGGCAAAGTTAACCGCAAAAAAAGCCCCCGCAAAGAAGAAAAAGGCAGTAAAGGAAGAAAAGACTGACGAGGTTGTCGAATAATCTTTTATCGTCCTATAACAGGAAAGGGAATGGTCTGTATATGAGTAATTTAGTCCCGATGGTGGTTGAACAAACCAGCCGCGGCGAGCGTAGCTATGACATTTTTTCGCGACTCCTTAACGACAGAATTATTATGCTGTCCGATCAGGTGAATGATGTGACCGCAAGTCTTATTGTCGCGCAGCTGCTCTACCTTGAGGGTCAAGACCCGGAAAAGGACATCAGCTTTTATATCAATAGTCCGGGGGGTTCTGTCACCGCCGGCATGGCAATATATGACACTATGAACTATATTAAATGTGATATATCCACCATATGTATCGGTATGGCGGCGTCGATGGGTGCGTTCCTGCTCGCCTCCGGCACCAAGGGGAAACGCCTTGCACTACCTCACAGCGAGATTATGATACATCAGCCGCTCGGTGGTTATCAAGGTCAGGTCAGTGACATTAGAATACACTCTGATCGTATGCTGAAAACTCGCAATACCCTCAACGAATTGCTCGCCGATATGACCGGCAAACCACTTGAAGTGGTGGAAAAAGACACCGACCGTGACAACTTTATGACCGCGTTAGAGGCCAAGGAGTACGGCATTGTCGACAGCGTCATAACAAAGCGATAAAGGAGTACCCATTAATGGCAAACGACAAAGAGTATCTTTTCTGCAATTTTTGTGGAAAGAGTGAAAATGAAGTTCGACACATTATAACCGGACCCGGTGTCAATATATGTGAAGATTGTATCGATATTTGCAAAGACATGTTGACACAGGAATACGGCGAGGGGGATGTCGGTCGTCATTCAAACGAGAGCACATCGCGAAAGAACAAAAAACTTGCCTCGATAGAGATAAACACCCCAAAAGAGATAAAGGAACACCTCGACCAGTATGTTATCGGTCAAGAGGATGCGAAGATTGCATTATCGGTTGCGGTCTATAATCATTATAAGCGCATACTATCGAGTGATGTTATCGCAAATGAGGTGGAGCTACAAAAGAGCAACGTACTATTAATCGGCCCTTCCGGCGTAGGTAAAACCATGCTTGCCTCAACCCTTGCAAACAAGCTCGGTGTTCCGTTCGCCCTCACCGATGCCACGACACTAACCGAGGCAGGTTATGTCGGTGAAGATGTCGAAAACATACTTTTGAAGCTGATTCAGGCGGCAAACTATGACATAGAACTCGCCGAGAGCGGTATAATCTACATCGATGAAATTGACAAGATAACTCGAAAGAGTGAAAATCCCTCCATCACACGAGATGTCGGCGGTGAGGGTGTTCAACAGGCTCTACTTAAAATTATTGAGGGCACAATAGCTAACGTTCCACCTCAGGGTGGTCGTAAACATCCTCAACAGGAGTTTATCCAAATAAACACAAAAAATATTCTCTTTATCTGCGGCGGTGCTTTTGACGGTCTGGAAAAGATAATAAACAAGCGTAGTGATGCCTCAACACTCGGCTTTGGAAGTAACCTTATCAGTCGTTCCGATCGAGAGGGTAACGCGGTTCTGCAAAAGGTGGAGTCGCATGACATTATTAAATTCGGCATAATACCGGAACTCGTCGGTCGTCTGCCGGTCATATCGGTGCTAACCTCGCTCGATGAGGAGGCTCTGGTTCGTATTATAAAAGAGCCGAAAAACGCCATACTCAAACAGTACAGCGCACTTTTAAAGTTGGATAATGTTGAACTGGAGATGACGGACGACGCACTTGTTGCGATAGCAAAAAAGGCTCTCGAGATGAAAAACGGCGCGCGTAGTCTGCGCTCGGTCATGGAAAAACTTCTTCTCGAGACCATGTACAATGTCCCGAGCGACAAGAATATTGTAAGGGTGTTTGTCGACGAAAAGGCGGTCAAGGACTTAAAGCCGGAGATGCACTACATGGATAAAATTACAGAAGAGGACAAACCGGAGCCAAAGTTAAAGGCTACTTCACAGGCGACAAAACAGAGAAAACGCAAAAGATCGAGTTAGATTTTTTATTCATGGGGACGTGTTTGTTCCCATGTTTTTTTTGTTGTTATTAAAGTTATACACGAAACTGCATATTAATACGGTGAATGGCACGGTCAATAGTATTCCGGTGCTACCAACCACCGCCTGCAAGATCTCAACCAACACAAGTTCCGAGTTGAGTATGCTAAGATAAGTTTTGTTATAGACCATTATCAAAAGAACCGAGACAAGAGACGATCCGATATATGCAAGCACTAAGGTATTCATCATCGTACCTATGATATCATGTCCAATATTTAGACCACTCTTTATTAGCTTTAAGGGTGTGGGGTTTTCCATATTGTGCCGCAGTTCATACATCGCTGAGGATAGTGACATGGAGACGTCCATAATTGCACCGAGTGCACCAATGACAACACCGCTCCAGACAATGTCCGCAATATCAAAACCCATATCTTTGCCGAGGGTCGCAAGATAGATATGCTCCTGTGTAACAATGCCGCTTATCATAAAAAGTTGATGGGCAATATAGCTTAGCAGTCCGGCAAGTAATACACCTACGATGTTGCCGGCAACAGCGCAAAGAGTTTTGGCATTCAGTCCGTTGAGCAGTACAAGGCTCATCACAATTATATAAAATGCGCCCCTTCCGGTCACGAGATAGACGTTAAGCCCTGCGAGTATCGACGGGATATAGACAATAAAAACAGCCCCAAGCGTCAATAACAGCGAAAGTATGGCGGCTATACCCTTAAAGCGACCGATTAAGATTACGATGACAAAGAATATTATAACCAAAATGACAATCAGCTGGGTGCGGTCATAGTTTGCCATGATCCATTCGCCGGACAATACATCACTCGGCGCCGTTTTATTAATTACTATTTTATCGCCGACCTCGACCGTGCGAATTCCGCCGAAAAGGTATTCGTCATGATACTGGGTAACAGCAACGGTTTGTCCCTTTAGATCCCCACCGGTAATCTGAGCAACGAAGCTGACAATAGTTGTACTCATGCCATCAACACCAACGCCTTCCATCTCCTGATGTTCAATTTCTGAGATGGTCATGACGTTTGCAGTGTAAAAATCGATATCGGTTGTCTCGATGCTGTAGGTAACTACGTCAGAATAGATATAAAAGAATATTAGCGAGGCGATGACAATGACCGCCGAGATTATGATATTTGTAATCTTCATCGACATTCCCTTTATTATGAGTATATGCTTATTTTATTAAATTATAGAGGGTATATATTTTTTTGTCAACTTTTCATTTCTAACAGCAATAAAAATGTTTGCATTTTTTATGATTTTTTGATATAATAAAGTGTATATTTATTCATTTAGGTTATTGAGGTTTATATTGTCTGAAAAAATTAAGATTAAGATAGATAAAAATGCAAGGATTACTCAACTTCCTGCAATTGCATTGCGTGGGTTGGTGGTCTTTCCCGGCAATCTTGTACATTTTGAGGTGGGCAGAGATCGTTCCATTGCCGCCATTGAATGGGCTATGGAGAATAACAGCCCTATATTTCTCGTCACCCAAAAGGATCTCGACATCGACAACCCCGGCAAGAGTGATCTCTATCAATACGGTGTGGTTTGTGATGTAAAACAGCTGCTGCGCGGCAATGAAAATTTGGTTAAAATTTTAGTGGAGGGCAAGTTCCGTGCGAAGGTCTCCTCCATTGATGACACCGGCAAATTTTTGCTTGCAAACATTAAATACACCCCACTCAAAAAGAATCCTCCGGCACAGTCGGAGGAGGTGGAGGCACTTGTTCGCACCCTTAAGGACGCTTTTGAAGAGTATTTGAGCCTTAATCCACGTCTGTCGAAGGATGTTGTCTACTCCGTGTTTACCGGTGAGGACGCTATGTTCCTCGCTGACTTTGTGCCGAGCAGCATCCTGTTTAAGTATGCTGACAAACAGATGCTTTTGAACGAGGGGACACTGATAGGTCGCCTTACAAAACTAATCTCACTGTTTAAACGCGAGAACAACATCATCTCTATCGAGCAGGAGATTAACGACAAGGTTAACGACCAGATTGAAAAAAATCAGCGGGACTACTACCTGCGCGAGCAGATGAGGGCGATAACCAGCGAACTTGATGAGGACGAGAACACTAAAGAGGAGTCGGAACGCTACCGCGAGAGGATAGAGGCACTGGGTCTTGTAGAGGAGGCACAGGAAAAACTATTAAAGGAGGCGGACAGGCTGTCCCGCATGACCTCCTCGTCACAGGAGGCGGCAGTCATTCGCACATATCTTGACACCTGTTTATCGTTGCCGCATAACGTATTTACCGAGGATAACCTCGAGCTAAAACATGCTGAAAAGATATTAAATGACGACCACTATGGTCTTAAAAAGGTCAAGGAGCGTATACTCGAGATATTGGCGGTGCGTTCACTTGCGCCGAAGCAAAAAGGGCAAATTCTTTGTTTTGTCGGACCTCCCGGCGTCGGCAAAACTTCAATAGCTAAATCTATAGCAAGCGCCATGGGTAGAAAGTATGCCCGTATGTCGCTCGGTGGAGTTCGTGACGAGGCGGAGATTAGGGGACATCGCAGGACATACATCGGCGCACTTCCCGGCAAGATAATTAACGCCGTCACCATTGCAAAATCACAAAATCCTTTGATTCTGCTTGATGAGATTGACAAGCTCGCCTCCGATTTCAGAGGGGACCCTGCGTCGGCTCTGCTTGAGGCACTCGACCCGGAGCAGAACAAGGATTTTCGTGACCACTATCTTGATATACCGTTTGACCTCTCCAAAGTTCTGTTTGTCACCACTGCCAACTCGTTGGACACCATACCTCGACCGCTTCTCGACCGCATGGATGTCATCAGCCTGTCGAGCTACACACGGGTCGAAAAGTTTCACATCGCAAAGGAACATCTGTTTAAGAAGACGGCTAAAGAGACAGGGCTTTTTGGAAAGGTAAAGTTTTCCGACACCGCCTACTATGAGCTGATAGATTATTATACTCGTGAGGCAGGTGTGCGCTCACTGCAACGATCCATAGCGGAAGTTTTGCGCAAAAGTGCTCGAAAGATAGCCTCCGGCGAGAAAAAGAGCATGAGTATTTCGGCAAAGGCGGTAGGGGAACTTCTCGGTCCGCGCCGTGTCAAACCGGGATTTTTCAATCGCTATAATACGGTCGGTATTTCCAACGGGCTTGCCTGGACATCGGGAGGTGGCGAGATACTGCCTATCGAGGTGCAGATGGTCGAGGACGGTAAAGGGCGCTTAGAGCTTACCGGTTCGCTTGGCGATGTCATGAAGGAGTCGGCAAAGCTCGCAATAACCTATGCCAGAACTGTTGCAAAGCTGTACGGCTATGAAAAACGCGACCTCTCTAAGTTAGACATACACATCCATGCGCCGGAGGGAGCGATACCAAAGGATGGTCCGTCCGCCGGTGTAACGCTCGGAAGTGCGCTCATCTCGGCGTTGTCGGAGTGGCCTGTTTCATCGGAGTTTGCAATGACTGGCGAGATCACGTTGCACGGGGTTGTCCTACCGATAGGCGGCTTGAAAGAGAAGACAATGGCGGCGTATAAAGAGGGGATAAGACGTGTTATCCTACCTAAGAGCAACATGCCGGATCTTTATGATGTGGACGATGAGATAAAGTCGGCGATGCAGTTTTATCCGGTGGAAAATCTGTCAGAGGTGTTGGAGCTTGTGCTTATTAAAAGGAAAAAACCAACTAAAGAGGTCTCAAAGCAGGTTGTAATCAAGAACACCGAGGGCAAGAGTTCTCGACCGGTGATATCACAATGAGTAATGAAGCGTATTTTTCAAGGGCGAAATTTTGTCGGTCTTTTGGGCTAATTGAACAGGTTCCACCCTTTGAAAGACCGGAGATCGTGCTAAGCGGCCGCAGTAACGTTGGGAAATCATCGCTTTTGAATAGACTTTGCTATCAAAAATCTCTCGCACGGGAGAGTTCCACACCGGGCAAGACGATAACGGTCAACTACTTTGAACTGCCGAGCGCATATATTGTCGACCTGCCGGGCTATGGATTTGCAAAGCGCAGTGCCGCCGAGCAGGAGCGATTTGCCGGACTTTGTGATGGCTACGCGGCATTAGAGGGACGACGACGCCTCTATCTACAGCTCATTGATGTGCGTCGAGGGTTAACGGCCGACGATGAGATGATGCTAAACTATCTGTATGAAAAAGGGGAGAACTTTTTAGCGATCGTCACCAAGGTGGATAAGCTCAACAAAACTGGGCTTGCAAATGCCACCCGAGATATCAGCTATGACCTATCGCGTTTTGGATGCAACACGGTTTTTACCGGTGCTAAAACCTCGGTGGGCTATGATTTATTAAGAGAATACATTATGGAGTTTATAGAAAAAGATGATTGAAAATTACCTAAAAACATCTAACGGGCGTCTTTTTTTCGACGGCGTTGACGTGACGAGTGTTGCATCGGAGTACGGAACACCACTGTTTTTGTTTAGCAAAAACAAGCTTGAGGAAAACATATCCGCCTTTGTAAATGCATTTGACAAACACTACCCTAACGGTGTGGTGCAGTATGCCGGCAAGGCTTTTTGTTGCAAAGAGATATACAGAATAATCAAGCCGATGGGTCTGCAGTCCGACGTTGTGTCGACAGGGGAGATGTATACCGCTCTGTCTGCCGGTTTTGATGCTGACAAGATATATTTCCACGGAAATAATAAGACGGTCGCCGACATAACCTATTCGCTTGAAAATAACATCGGTTGTTTTGTCGCTGACAACCTAACCGAGCTTGCTCTGCTGTCCGACCTTGCCTCTGCCGCAAACAAGACGGCGCGGGTAATGTTGCGCATCAAGCCGGAGATTGAGGCACACACCCATGAATTTATACAGACAGGGCAGCTCGACTCCAAGTTTGGTCTTACCCTCTCGAACGGTGAGGCAGAAAAGGGCTTTCGTTATGTCATTGACTCGCCGTCGCTGGAACTGCTCGGTGTGCACTGCCACATCGGCTCCCAGATTTTTGAGACGGAACCGTTCC
>CAYJMO010000020.1:0-5473 GCA_964371365.1 uncultured Oscillospiraceae bacterium | reverse complement strand
GCCGCAGTTCGCCTTTTAGAGTTTGCACTCGATATGAAGGAGAAAACCGGTTATGAAATTACGGAACTCAACCTCGGTGGTGGTTTTGGCATACGCTATACAAATGAGGATGAACCCAAGCCGCAAGAGACCTACATAAAGATTCTCGCCGACACCATCAAGGATTTTTGCTTTAAAAACTCCTATCAACTGCCAAAACTCATCATTGAGCCGGGTCGCTCTATCGTCGGTGATGCCTGTATGACTCTTTATACGGTCGGCGGTATCAAGGAGATAGAGGGTGTTCGCTCCTATGTCTCGGTGGACGGTGGCATGGCGGATAATCCACGCTTTGCCCTCTACCAGAGCCTTTATGACTTCCGTCTTGCCAACCGCGCCGATCTCTCAGCCGACTATCTTTGCACCGTTGCCGGCAGATGCTGTGAGAGTGGTGACCTGCTCGGCAAGGACATTCTTATCGCAAAACCCTCCATAGGGGATACCCTTGCGGTGCTCTGCACCGGTGCATATAACTACTCTATGGCGAGCAACTATAATCGCCTGCAAAAACCGGCTGTAGTGCTTATCGAGGACGGCAAAACACGTGTGATTGTGCGCCGACAGACCTTTGAGGACATCACTAAAGAGGATATTTAATTTTTAAAGGGACACTGTATTTGCATGGCATATAATATTATGGCTCAATACTACGACGGATTAAATATCGACGCCGACTATGAACAGTTGTCGATATTTATACGCCGCCGTCTGTCCTTTTTTCGTATGCATGGCTGTACCATCGTCGACCTTTGTTGCGGAACAGGGGAGTTGACACTTCTTCTTTCCGCCTCCGGCTATGATATGATTGCGGTGGATAACTGCCCCGAGATGCTTAGCGTCCTATCAAATAAAATACATGAGCGTGAAATTAAGGGCATTCTTTTATTGTGTCAGGATGCAAGGGAGTTGGACCTCTTTGGGACTGTCGATTGCATGGTCTGCACCTTCGATGCCCTCAATCACATCGGTGATATGAGTGAACTGGAAAAGGTTTTTGAGAGAGTGGCACTCTTTTTAAAGCCACAGGGGATATTTATCTTTGACATGAACACCCCCTACAAACATGTCGAGGTTCTTGCCCATAACAGTTATAAGTATGAGGACAAAAACGGTGTTAATTGTTTCGTTTCCCACACGCTTTGTGACGGGTTTACAAAATCGGTGGTTAATATCTGCACCGAAAAGCGCAGTACACTCGATACCCTGACGGAATACTATTTCGATGAACAGGATATACGTCGTCTTTGCTCCCGACACGGTCTTAACGTCGTATCCTGTATCGATGGGGAAACGTTTGAGAAACTTCGCCCCGAGAGCGAGAGATATATGTTTACGGTACAAAAAACAAAGAAATAAAGAATAGAAAGGGATTTTATGGTAAGTAATAGTCTACTAACCGCCATGGAGAGCGGTTCCTGGATTCGCAAAATGTTCGAGGAGGGGGCACGAATGAAGGCTCGCCTCGGCGTCGAGAATGTGTTCGACTTTTCGCTCGGCAATCCGGACCTGCCGCCTCCCAAAGAGCTTCTCGAACGTCTCGCAGGTTTTGCCGATACCCCCGGCATTCACGGCTATATGCCCAATAGCGGTTATGCCGATGTGCGCGAAAAGGTGGCGGACTATCTTAAATCCCTCCACAGTCTTGATTTTACAGCGAATGATATATTGATGACGGTCGGCGCGTCCGGCGCTATTAATGTCGCGCTTAAAACACTGCTGTCGCGCGGCGACGAGGTTATTGTTATCGCTCCCTATTTTATGGAGTACAACTTCTATATCGCAAACTTTGGCGGTGTCATGGTGCCGGTGCAGTGCGGCGACAACTTCTCTCTCGACATCGATAACATTAAAAATGCAATCACCGATCGCACAAAAGCGATAATCCTCAACTGCCCGAACAACCCGAGTGGTAAGATCTATACCGACGAGGAGTATGCGGCACTTGCAGGGCTTATCGGTGAGAGTGACATCTGCATAATCTCCGATGAACCATATAACACCTTAGTATTTGACGATACACCTGTCCCGTCAGTCTTTAAACACTTCAAACGGTGTTTTTTGGCAAACAGTTTCTCAAAATCACTCAGTTTAGCCGGAGAGCGAATCGGCTACCTCGCCCTTTCACCCAACATGCCGGGTCGAGAGCAGTTTGCCGCCGCCATGACCTTTGCGAACCGCACCCTCGGCTTTGTCAATGCCCCCTCAATTTTCCAAAAGATTGCCGCTGATTTTATCGGTGTTTCAAATAATAAGGACGCATATCGTGAGCGTGTTACATTTTTATACAATGCCTTAACCGAAATTGGTTATGAATGTGCCGAGCCTAAGGCAACCTTTTATCTTTTCCCGAAAACTCCGGGCGGTGACGACGATCGATTTGTAGAACTTGCAGCAAAACATGGAATAATTCTTGTCCCGGGTGCAGGATTTGGTCTTAAAGGGTTTTTCCGACTGTCGCTGTGCATGTCACTCGACGACATAAAACGCAGTATACCGCATTTCGAGGCACTTTATAAAGAATGCATATAGTTATAATGAAAGAGAGGGGTAGTTAATTGAGTAAGGTAAATAATTCGATAGATTTTGTATCTCGTGACGAAATTTATGATATTCAAAGTAAGCGATTGGCAGAGCTGGTGGCACGTGTCTATAAAAACGTTCCGTTTTATAACAACAAAATGAAAGAGATGGGCGTTTTGCCGGGCGATATCAAAACGGCGGAAGATGTGAAGTTGTTACCCTTTACAACCAAAGAAGATCTCCGCGAGAACTACCCATATGGTCTTTTTGCTGTGCCTCAAGATGAGGTTGTGCGCATACATGCCTCGTCCGGCACGACCGGAAAACCCACCGTTGTCGGCTATACCGAGGCGGACATTGCAATGTGGGCAAACTTAGTTGCAAGGTGTCTCATGGGTATCGGAATGTCGGAAAAGGATACCCTACAGGTAGCCTACGGCTATGGACTCTTCACCGGCGGACTTGGTCTGCACTACGGTGGTGAGGCTCTTGGTACAAAGGTAATACCGCTCTCGGGCGGAAACACTGCAAAACAGATGCTCTCTATAACCGATTTCGGCGCGACCGCTATCGCATGCACCCCCTCCTATGCATTATACCTTGCCGAGGCACTGCACGAGCAGGGAATAATTGAACAAAGTAAACTAAAGGTCGGCATATTCGGAGCGGAACCGTGGACGGAGGAGATGCGCCGAAATATCGAGCGCCAACTGCGTATCAAGGCGTATGACATCTACGGTCTGTCGGAGGTTATCGGTCCCGGCGTCTCCTGCGAGTGTACCGCACAGGACGGACTGCACATCTTTGAGGATCATTTCCTCGCCGAGATTGTGGATCTCGACACCTTCACCGCCACCGACGGCAGTGGTGAATTAGTCTTTACCACCCTCACTAAGGAGGCGTTGCCGCTCCTACGCTATCGCACTAAGGACATAACCACCCTTAATAAGGAAAAATGCTCCTGCGGCAGGACACATGCACGTATGGCGAAGCCTACCGGACGTAGCGACGACATGCTCATTATCCGCGGTGTGAATGTATTCCCGTCCCAGATTGAGGAGGCACTGCTCAAGGTATCTTCCGACTCCTCCCACTATATGCTTACGGTCGATCGTATAAACAATCTTGATGTGCTGGAACTTCTTGTCGAACCGGAAAAAGACTTTAGGTTCGATGAAATAAAAGAGATTGAAAAACTAACTAAGAAAATTCATCAATCGGTTGCAAATATCATCGGTATATCGGTCAAGGTTAAGTTGGTGGAGCACAAGACGCTGGAACGCTTTGAGGGTAAGAGTAAACGTGTAATCGACAAACGTAACATTTAAAAATATAGGAGATATGATATGATAATCAAACAACTTTCTGTTTTTTTGGAAAACGATATCGGCTCTCTCTACGATGTAACCAAGGTTCTCAGCGACAACGATATCGACATGCTCTCACTCAATATTGCCGAGACTAAGGACTATGGTGTCGCAAGAATATTGATAGATAACCCGGAAAAGGCATGTGACCTTTTAATGCAGAACGAGCTAACCGTTCAGCTAACCGACATGCTGATGATTTCCGGCGACAACAAGCCCGGCATGTTGCACAAAACCCTCGAGAAGTTTAAAGAGCATGACATCAATGTGGAGTATACCTATGTCTACTCCTGCGGAGGTCAGGCAAACATGGTTTTTCGGGTGGATGATCTTGCGGCGGCAAACAAACTTTTTGACTAAATATAGGAGTATTAACGCATGTTTAATGGTAAAACATTGCTCATAACCGGTGGTACCGGTAGTTTTGGCAACACCGTTCTAAAACATTTTTTAGACAGTGAGATTGGCGAAATACGTATATTCAGTCGTGATGAAAAAAAACAAGACGACATGAGAAAGGCTATTGCCAACCCAAAGGTCAAGTTTTTTATCGGCGATGTACGTAATGAAAACAGCCTTAAAAACGCTATGTGCGGAGTGGACTATGTCTTTCATGCCGCCGCATTAAAACAGGTTCCGTCCTGTGAGTTTTTCCCGATGGAGGCTGTCAAGACCAACGTTGTCGGAACCGATAATGTTCTTAACACCGCTATCGATGCCGGCGTTAAAAAGGTGATATGCCTATCCACCGACAAGGCGGCATACCCCATCAATGCGATGGGCATGTCCAAGGCGATGATGGAAAAGGTCGCTATAGCTAAGAGCCGTATGCCGGAGGCGCAGAACACCACCATCTGCGCGACAAGATACGGCAATGTCATGGCGAGCCGTGGCAGTGTTATCCCTCTTTTTATCGAACAGATACGCGCTAAAAAGCCCATTACCATTACCGACCCCAACATGACAAGATTTTTAATGAGCCTTGATGAGGCGGTCTCACTGGTTATTTTCGCATATCAAAACGGCGCGAGCGGCGATCTGTTTGTGCAAAAAAGCCCTGCTTGCACCATCGAGATACTTGCCGAGGCGGTCATGAAGCTTTTCGGCAGGACTGACGTTAAGATTATCGGCTCTCGTCACGGCGAAAAACTGTATGAGACATTGCTCACCAAGGAAGAAAAGGCGAACTGCGTCGATCTTAAAGACTATTTTAAGGTAGCGGCAGACAGTCGAGATCTCAACTATGAGCAGTATTTTGAGGAGGGCTCAAAGCTCCCCACCGTCATTGAGGAGTACACCAGCCATAATACCGAACAACTAAATGTTGATCAGGTGGTCGAGCGACTTTTAGAGCTGTCCTATATTCAAGAGGAACTTAGACATTAAATAATTTTAGTGTTTTGAATTTTGTTCCTTTCAAACGGAAAACGTTTGAGAAAAACAATATAGAAAGGAATAGTTATATAGATGAAAAACCGCCCGATACTTATAACCGGTGCCGCCGGATTTATCGGCAAAAATCTTGTCGCAGAGCTCAAAAATCGTGG
>CAYJMO010000019.1:358-27141 GCA_964371365.1 uncultured Oscillospiraceae bacterium | reverse complement strand
AATCTATATATTGACATTAAGGGAAAAAAGAGGCATAATATAGATAATATTGATATTTTATCCATGGGTATGTCGGACGATTACGAGTTAGCGATACAAAGTGGTGCCAACCTCGTGAGAGTCGGCAGTGCCATATTCGGTAAAAGAGAAAAGGTATAACTACAAAAATCAGGTAGAAAGGGATATAAAAATGGGACTGTTAGATAAATTTAAGGACATGATGGGGGTGCCCATCGACGATGAGTATAACGATGACATGGAGTTTGTTGCAAACCACGCCTCCAATACAGAGGAGGAAAAGCCGGAAACATCAAAACGCAACAAGGTTGTCAACATTAACGCCACAACCCAACTTCAGGTGGTCCTTGCCAAACCGGAGAAGTTTGATGATGCTCCGGCAGTCGCCGACCATCTCAACGCAAAACGCACCGTTGTGCTCAATTTAGAGACCGCCCCGAAAGAGGTCAGCCGTCGTCTTATCGACTTTCTGACCGGCGTTGCCTATGCAAACCGCGGTAACATTCAGCTGGTAGCAAACTCTACCTTTATTATTACCCCCTACAACGTCGATCTGATGGATAACAATATCCTCGGTGAGCTGGAGAATAACGGATTGTACTTTAACTAATTGATTAGATACACATCGAGAAAGGAATGCCAACAAAATGCTCAGTTTAGAACAGATTAAGTCGGTCACCTTTGACAGGATTGTGAGGGGATACAGGCCGGAGGATGTTGACGATTTTATTGCTCAGGTTGCCGAACAGCTGGAAAAGCTGATGAACGACAATAAGGAGCTGGAGAATAAGCTATATATCCTTGCCGACAGCGTTGAGGGGTACCGAAACGATGAGGAGGCTTTAAAAGCCGCTCTAATCAATGCCCAACGCCTTGGCGAGAGTGTTATTCGTGAGGCTAACCAAAAGGCAGAGCATATACTTAAAGAGGCGAAGGTCAAGGCCGATCGTGACTTTGATATAGCCATGGAAAAGGTACATGCCGAGCAGATGCACCTTGCGAGGATGCAACAGGAGGTCGCGCGCTTTAGGGGCGATGTTATTGAGGCATATAAGCAACACATCCATCAGCTGAGCAACCTGCCCATCGACGACAAGGACGATGTAATTCCGGTCAACTATTTCGATAAGGCAGACAAGGAGTTTTCCGATCGTCAGTATGCCGACCGTCAGGCGGCACAGCCTATTTCAACCGTTCCGGAGGCGCATCAGTTTGAGCCTCCGGTAGTCGACCCGTTGATGTCAGGCGCAAACACACCGCCGCAATCTTCGACACAGTCAATACCACTGCCGTTGCAACAAGCCCAATCGGTTGCACCGACTCCTGCCCCTGCTCCCGTTGTTACGATGGCGCAGGAGGACACTATCGAACCCCCTGCCGAACTCAACTTTTTTGAAAATAGTTCCGAGCCGGATTTTGCGGAACAGATGACACCGGAACCTCAACCGGCACAGACCTCGTCCTTCTTCAACCCCTCCGACAGCGACAATTTTTTGACTACCGAGGGTTTTGAGCAGGCATTTGTACCTCGTGAAAATACCCCGGCACTCAGCGAGGAGCAGATACGTATGGCACAGGCAAAACGTAACGCCGCCAACGCCACCAGTGAGTTCAGCCCTATAATTCCTCTCATGTCAATGGAGGAAGAAAAGCCGGCGGAGACTACATCGGAGCCGGAGCCGGCACAACCTGCACCGAGTGGAAGGGTATCACTTTTTGATCACTACAGTGAGTTTAAGTTAGATTAGCAGATAAAAGGAACCAGTTTTATTTCTTTCAATCGGAAAAGTTTGAAAGAATTACATCGAGAAAGGAATGGACATAACATTGTCAGCAGATTATAACAGCACTATACTATTGCCAAAAACCGAATTTTCCATGAAAGCAGGCCTTACAAAAAAAGAGCCGGAGGCGTGCAAAAGATGGGAGGATACAGATCTTTACGGGCGCATACAGGAGATGGGAAAGGGGCGTGAGCAGTACATTCTGCATGACGGTCCTCCATATGCGAACGGCGATATTCATATGGGTACCGCTCTTAATAAGGTTTTAAAGGATATTATAGTCCGCTATAAGACGATGAAAGGATATAACAGCCCGTATGTACCGGGTTGGGATACCCACGGTCTGCCTATCGAGTTAAAAGCGATAGACGGCATGAAGAAAAAAGGGAAGCTCAGCACCGACATAACCAAACTTGAACTGCGTGAGCTATGCCGTGACTTTGCTATGCGCTATGTCAACAGTCAGCGTGAGCAGTTCAAGCGTTTAGGCGTTCTCGGCGATTTTGACAATGCATATATGACACTTACACCTGATTTTGAGGCTCGCCAGATAAAGGTTTTCGGCGAAATGGTCAAAAAAGGATATGTTTACAAGGGCAAGAAGGCAGTATATTGGTGTCCGAACGACAAGACAGCACTTGCCGAGGCAGAGATTGAGTATAACGAAGAGCCCTGCACCTCCATCTATGTAGCGTTTGAGGTTGAGAGCGATAACGGCGCACTCGCCGCAGTCGGCGTTGATGTGAAAAAGACCAGCTTTGTCATATGGACAACTACCGCCTGGACTCTGCCGGGCAACGTAGCCATCTGTCTTGGTGCCGACTTTGACTATGCGCTGGTGCGCCATAACGACAGGGTGTTGGTGATTGCAGAGGCGCTTGTCGAGGATGCAATGAAATCGGCAGGCATAGAGGATTATGAGATAATCAGCACCATTTCCGGCGATAAACTTGAAAAGATAGAGTGTAAACACCCATTTCTTGACAGATTGTCGCGTGTTATTCTCGGCGAGCATGTCACGTTAGAAAGCGGAACCGGCTGTGTTCACACTGCACCCGGTCACGGCGTGGAGGACTTTGAGGTCTGCACAAAATTCTATCCCGATATCCCGGTGATAGTGCCGGTCAATGCCTCCGGTGTTCTGACCGAGGAGGCAGGTCCCTTTGCCGGAATGTACACCACAAAAGGTAGCAAGGCTATAATAGAGCACCTTGACCAGTCCGGTCATTTGTTTGCAAAGAAGGATCTTAATCATCAGTACCCACACTGTTGGCGTTGCAAGAACCCCATTCTTTTCCGCACAACGGAGCAGTGGTTCTGTTCGGTTGAGGCATATAAAGAGGAAGTTTACAAGGCAATCGAGCAGGTAGAGTTCACTCCAAGTTGGGGTAAAGAGCGATTGACCGGCATGGTCAGAGATCGTAACGATTGGTGTATAAGCCGCCAGCGCACGTGGGGCGTGCCGATACCGGCATTCTACTGCGAGGATTGCGGTAAATATCACATCGACGATGTATCCATCACTGCTGTGAGCGATCTTTTTGCTAAAGAGGGAAGTGACGCTTGGTATAAGTATGAGGCGTCTGATATACTGCCAAAGGGCACAAAATGTGAAAAATGTGGCTGTGAGAGCTTTTCTAAAGAGACCGATATCATGGATGTTTGGTTTGACAGTGGCACCACTCACACCATGTTGACCGAGTTGGTCAATCATCGTTGGCCGGCCGACCTCTATCTTGAGGGTGGTGACCAATATCGTGGTTGGTTCCAATCCTCACTGCTGACTGCCGTTCCTTTTTATGGCTCTGCGCCATATAAAGCTGTCCTTACTAATGGATGGGTCGTGGACGGAGAGGGTCGCAAGATGTCAAAATCACTTGGCAACGGCATACTTGCACAGGAGGTTGTGGATCAGTATGGAGCCGATATTCTTCGCCTTTGGGTCGCTGCAAGTGACTATCAGGTGGATATTCGTGTCTCGAAAGATATACTAAAACAGCTGACCGAGACCTACCGTAAAATCCGTAACACAGCTCGGTTTATACTTGGCAATCTTAGCGACTACAGCCCATTGACCGATAGGGTCAATGTTTCAGAGATGTTAGATATCGACCGATATATTCTCTCTCGTCTAAATAATCTCATTAGTTTGTGTAACGATGCTTACGACAGGTTTGAGTTCCACACAGCTACCCATGCTATTCATCAATTCTGTGTGGTGGAGCTCTCCAACTTCTATCTTGACATTATCAAGGACAGGCTCTACTGTGACGAGGCAAAGGGTAGCTCCCGCCGTGCGGCACAGACGGTGATGGAGACGTTGCTATCGGCAATTACCAGAATGTTATCTCCGACCCTGTGTTTTACCTCTGACGAGATATGGGGTTGTCTCGGTGAGATTACCGGTGACAAAACCGACCTTGCTATGACCGCATTCCCGACACCTAACGACCAGTTTGAAATCTCGGATGAGGAGACTGCTCGCTGGAAAACAATTGTGGAACTTCGTGATACCGTTTCAAAGTCTTTAGAGGCAGCGAGAGGGGAGAAGATAATCGGCTCATCACTCGAGGCGGCTGTGGAGCTAAGTGTTTCTTCCGAGATTTACAACAAGTTGTCGGACAGCATAGATATTTTAAAAGACATATTCATTGTCTCAAGACTTGGTATTTCTGACGCTGGGGAGGGCGTTTCAACGATAGCTGCAATTGCCAAAGCCCCCGGTGAAAAATGTATGCGCTGTTGGTGCTATACCGATAGTTCTGTAGCGGACGGCGATGGAATACTTTGCGAGCGTTGCAACGGTCTGGTAAATGCATAGATGAAAAAAAAACACCTAATTTATGTGGCAATAATTATAGCGCTTATCGGTATTGATCAGTACACAAAATACCTTGCAACGACCTACCTTAAACCTGTCGGGACCATGTCATTTATACCGGGATTAGAGTTGACCTATGCGGTCAACGACGGTGTTGCTTTTAGTCTGTTCTCCGGTTCTTCACTCTTTGTAATTATAGTTCCGTCCATAACCCTCGTTGTCCTACTTGTCCTGCTTTTTATGGGGAAACTTGGTGGTGGTTTATATGAACCATGTTTTGCGATTATTATTGCTGGTGGAATTGGCAACATTATAGATCGCCTTTTATATGGATATGTTGTCGACTTTTTCAACTTCACCTTTGTTAATTTCGCCGTGTTTAACGTTGCGGACTGCTTGATAACGGTTGGTGTTGCTCTTTATGTACTATTGTTTTTGATAAGCGAGATTAAGGCAAAAAAATCTTCTAAGATACAGGATGAAAAAATTGACGAGGACACCGTTGAAGACGATTGAATTCACGGTAGAGGAGTGCTATTCCGGACAGCGACTGGATGTTATTGTGTCCGGAATCTGTCCGGATATTTCACGTTCTGCGGCGGCGCGACTTATCGAACAAGGTGAGATACTACTGTGTGGAAAAAGGGCAAAAAAAAATACTCCTGTTACGACCGCAGAAATTGTGAGTATAACACTCCCTCCTCCTACATCAGCAGTAGCTCTGCCACAGAATATTCCTATTGAAATTGTGTATGAAGATACAGATATCGTTGTGGTTAATAAGCCGAAGGGAATGGTTGTCCATCCAGGCGCCGGAAATCCGGATAACACGCTTGTTAATGCACTGCTATATCACTGCGGTGACAGTCTCTCCGGTATAGGTGGTGTCCTGCGTCCCGGAATTGTACATCGGATAGATAAAGATACCAGTGGACTGCTTGTCGTCGCAAAGAACGATAAAGTTCATGCCGGATTGGCGGCAGGTCTTGCAGATCACGAGATAAAAAGAACCTATCACGCTATAGCAAAGGGGAATTTCAAAATTTTGACCGGCACGGTCGATGCACCTATTGGTCGGGATAAAAATAATCGCCTTAAAATGACTATTGACCATGGTGGTCGAAATGCAGTGACCGACTATGAAGTTATAGAACAGTTTCGCGATTATAGCTACTTAAAACTAAATCTACACACAGGGCGAACCCACCAGATACGTGTACACATGCGCAGTATCGGACATCCACTTGCAGGGGATGCAGTATATGGTGAACCTAATAATCCTAAATTAAAGGGTCAGTGTCTTCACGCAAAATCTCTTGAATTTATTCACCCCATAACAGGTAAGAATCTCTTTTTTGAAACGGAGCTACCGAGCTATTTTACAAGCTTTATGAATAAACTGTCACCTCTTACGAAAGGACAATAATAAATTGACTACAAAGAAGCGTTTAAAGGAACTATTGGTGGTATCGGACATTGACGGTACCCTTGTTCCGCACGGCGGAGATGTGGTCAACTACAGCGGTGACGTTGTTCGATTGTTTAACATGCTGGGCGGCTGTTTTACCATAGCGACCGGACGTAATGTTGAGTCCACGCGAAGTTTTATCGATGGGTTAGAGCTTACTTATCCTGCGATTGTCTACAACGGTGCCGCAATCTATGATTATAAGGAAAATCGGACACTCTACAGCAGGTTTTTACCAAAAGGCGAGATTGTGAGAGCTTTGGGCGAGATACGTGCTCACTTTCCGCAGGTCGGTGCCCTAATAATGGCGGAAAATCATCGTGCATACCTCACCAACGCATCTGCATCCATCTATAAACATCTTGATAATGAAAAATATGGTTTTGTTCTTGCCGATGAGGGAATGCTCAGCATGAGGTGGTATAAAAGTCTACTTGTCTGCCCGGATAACAACACGCTCAAGGATGTAATCGAATACGCTAAAAACAGACTATATATTGGGTTTGAGATAGTAGCATCCAGCAATTTAAATATTGAGTTTATTCCGGAGGGGGTGTCAAAAGGGGAGGCACTTAAAGAACTTTCAAGAATTCTTCAAAAAAAGATGGAAGATACCGTCATGATTGGGGACTACTATAATGATATACCTGCACTGCAGGCTGCGGGATATGCCGTCGTCCCTTGTGATGCGCCGATTGAAATACAAAAGTATGCCGATAGAATTGTGCTGTCCAGTACCGAGGGCGGCGTTGCGGAGTATCTTTATGATGTCATCAGGGACTACACCTAATAAAAATAAAAAGCCGGACGTTTTCACGATATTAGTGATTATTGTAGGTCTTGTGGCGGTGGTGATCTATCTGGTCAATTCTACACCGACCGCTATGGTCAATATTCCTGATAACGAAGCTTTATCGACCGATGCGGTCAATACACCCGGCAAACTCAACATAAATACTGCCACAAAGGCCGAATTTATGCTACTTGACGGAATAGGGGAGGTCAAGGCTACGGCGATTGTTACTCATCGTGAAAAACACGGTGCTTTTATCGACATAGAAGAGATTAAATCGGTTGAGGGCATTAGCATAGATCTTTATGAGGAAATAGCAGATGACATCACAATTTAATGATAACACAGATAGGCTAAACAACCTTGATTATACCAACAGAGAGATCAGCTGGTTGGCTTTTAATAAAAGAGTGTTGGAGTTGGCACACACAAAAAATTCTCCACTCGGCGAGCGGTTAAAATTCTGTTCTATATTTGCGAGCAACCTTGATGAGTTTTTCATGGTCAGGGTCGGCTCGCTTTTTGATCAAACCCTGTTGAAGACCCAACCTATTGAAAATAAAACCGAGCTCAAACCATCTCAACAGCTTGAATTGATAATGCCGCAAGTCTCAAAACTTCTTAAATTCAAGGATCGATTAACCACCACCACCTTAAAAAAGTTAAAAAAATCAGATCTATATTTTGTTAATTTTTCCGAGCTATCCGCTGCCGAGGAAGATTTTTGGCAGGAATATTTTTTAAACGAGATAGCACCGTTACTCTCGCCTCAAATAATAGACAAGCGTCACCCATTCCCATTCCTGCGCAATCTCGAGAGCTATGCCGCGGTAACAATTAAAACAAAATCAGCGGAAAAATACAGGTTTGGAATTATACCGATTGGACATCAACTCCCGAGGGTTGTCTCCATTCGTTTTGGAGGACGCACCCTGTTCGCATTTACGGAGGAGCTTATTCTGCATTATGCCGAGCTTAGCTTTACCGGCATGGGCGTCTCCAACAAATGCGTTTTTCGTGTGACGAGGAACGCCGACCTCTCAATGACCGAGTCGATGTTGGAGCATGATATTGATTATCGATTGGTAATGTCGGAACTGCTGAAAAAACGTCGCAAGCTCGCCGCAGTTCGCCTTGAAACCTCGCCGGATGCTCCTGCTGAGATTATTAACTATCTACTATCAAAGTTAGAGCTTTCGCAAAACCACGTCTTTAAACAGAATCTTCCGCTGTGTATGTCGGCATATTTCGATCTTGTGAAGTTAGTAAAATCACACCCAAACAGCTCGAGCTATTTCTACCCCCACCGCTATCCTAAAAATGCCCATAGCCGATATCGACTTTTGGACGCAACCAAGGGACGCAACGTGCTCGCATGTTATCCTTTTCATTCCATGCGCCCATTTATTAACATGCTCTACAATGCGGCGGTCGATCCTGATGTCGTGTCCATAAAGATGACACTCTATCGTCTCGCCGACGACTCCAAGGTTATTGATGCACTCACAATGGCATCGGAGCACGGCAAAGAGGTAGTCGCTATAGTGGAACTTCGCGCAAGATTTGATGAGCAGAATAATATCGACCTCTCTAACCGGCTTGAGGATGCGGGATGTACCGTGCTCTATGGCTTTGAGGACTATAAGGTACACTCAAAACTCTGCCTGATCACAAGAGTCAAGGATGGTAAAACCGGTTATCTCTCCACCGTCGGCACCGGAAATTTTAATGAAAATACCGCAGAGCTATACACCGATATCAGCTATATAACTCAGGATGAGGAGATCGGCGCGGAGATAGCTACGCTTTTTAACGACCTTGCACTCGGCCGCAACAGCAAAAAGATGCGTCACCTACTAGTCGCACCAAACTACTTCAAGTCAGAGATTATTCGTCAGATTGATATCGAAATGTCGAATCATCGCGCCGGAATACCGTCACGCATTGTGATAAAATGCAACTCCATCAGTGACAAGGAGCTTATAAACAAGCTATATGAGGCATCGGGTCGTGGGATTAAGATCGACCTTATCGTGCGTGGTATCTGTTGCCTTAAGGTCGGACTACCGCAAAAAAGTGAGAATATCACGGTGCGCAGCATTGTTGGCCGATACCTTGAACACTCGCGAATATATTCGTTTGGAGTAGGGGAGAGTGAGCGATTTTTCATCGCCTCCGGTGACCTTTTGACACGAAATACCGAGCGTAGGATCGAGGTTGGTGTCGAAATATCCGATAAAAAAAGCAAGGATCAGCTATCTAAAATGTTGGAATTTCAACTTCTTGATAACTGTAACAGCTGGATTTTACAACCGGATGGGACCTATAATAAGGTCGAGGTAGAACAGCCGGATCAGATTTTTGACTCCCACACAATGTCACATGAATACTTCTGTGAGTACGATGAGGGTTACAACTACGAAGAAAAACCGGCTATAAAAACCGGTTTCTCGTTAGTCGAGTTCATAAAATCTTGGTTTAAACGCTCTTAGCCGACAGTATTCTCTACGGGAGCCACCACATCCTGAGCGGGGGGTGCCTCGATAAAACCCTCGCCCGATATCTCGGTGTTTTTCATGGTGCAGGAGCCTTTAAAATACACATTTTCCGGCATAATTAAATTCTGGGTGACAATATTGCCGATAAGTGCGCCACCGCTGATAAACTCGGCGGTGTCTTTTATGTCTATATCCCCCTGAATTTTGCCTGCACACATCATGCCGCCGGCCTTTATGTTGCCGAACACTTTGCCGGTCTCACCGATGATCAACATGTCAGAAACGTCGATGTCCCCTTTAACAAATCCATCAAGGCGAATTGCCTGGGTGGAGGATAGGGTACCTTCAAAACGTACATTTTCACCGATGATCGTTTCAAGTTCCATCTTTTTCGGCGCGCTGTTCTTCTTTTTGTTAAACATATGTCCTTATCAATCCTTTCTTTTTATCATATATAGCTATTCAAGATGCTTAACTATAATATCATCTGTAACACAATCAGCATCGCTACACCGGGTAGCGAGAGCACCGCCGCCATAAAACATGTGATGTAGTTGACGGCAAGAGAGATGCCGGTAACTGCACTCGTTATATTGACGACCCCAAGGGCGCAAATGCCGTAGGTCGCTGATAATATTGTCCGTCGAAATGTGTGTTTGCCCTTTGCGAGGAATAAGACCACCGCAACGGTACTGATCGCTAATACCACATAGAAAAATATCTCAACAAAGTCCATAACAATTCCTTTTCAAAATAATGCCTTTTTATGATTATATGATCAGATGAAAAGAAATATGACTGAAATACTAAACTTGCAATGCGCTTTTTGCCGGGATAAGGTCGATGGTGCCGCCAAAAACATTTGTTGATACTACCTGCACATTGATTTTGTCACCTATGCAAAACTGCGTTTTCTCATCCACGGTATATAGGCGATAGTTTTCCTCAAAGAGCAGATATTCATCGCTGAGAAGGTCGATGGTTATGCGCCCCTCGGCGGTATTATTCAATCGGACAAAAATAGCATAGTCGGTCACGCCGCTGATGATGCCCTCGAATTCATCGCCTATGTGTGCGCTCATTGCCTCGGCGCAAAAGGAGTCGTTTATCATACGCTCCGACTTCAAGAAAAGTTGTTCCTGTGAGTTAGCCTGTGCAACCGTCTGCACCGAGCGGGAGATATATCGTTTGAGTATATCGCCGGTCGGTTGTTTTTTGACAAATTCCGACAGAATATGATGATTGACAAGGTCGGTATAACGACGAATAGGGGAGGTGAAGTGTGCATAGTTTGTCATCGCAAGACCAAAGTGCCCGACCGGACGGATAGAATATTCCGCCTTTGACATAGTCCGCAGTACAGAACCGTTCACAAAGTTGTGTAAAGGTGAATTACTATACACATCCAACAGGGCAGAAATGTCGCCACTTTTGACCTTATCGGGGTCAAGCAAGATATTGTCCCCTGTTATACGTGAGAGTGTAGATAAAAAGAGTTTAAGACGATCGGCACTCGGTGGTTCATGCACACGATAGATGATGGGGAGTCCGATCTCCTTTGCAACGCTTGCTGTGACGTTGTTGGCGAGGAGCATAAACTCTTCAATAATTCTTTGGGAGACGCCACGTTCCTTCGCCGAGATAAAGGAGACGCGGTCCTGATCATTCAACTCAAACTTAGTTTCCGGCAGGTCAAAGTCGATACTCCCGTCCTTACTTCTTTTCTCGTTTAATAGGGTAGCGAGCTTTTTCATATTTTTCAAGGTGGTAACATTGCCGCGGTATTTTGCCTTTATTTTCTTGTCTTCACTGCCGGAAAGCAGTTGGTTAATCTCGTCATAGACACCTTGAAAACGAGAGTGAATTATCGTCTTGACAAAACTACCGGCAATAATTTCACCTTTGTCGGTCAGCTCGATTATGCAGGAAAAGGCATATCGGTCGACACCGGGTGATAAGGAGCAGATACCGTTCGAGAGTTCCGGTGGAAGCATCGGTATCACGTTGTTAGGGTAGTAGAAGGAATATTGACGTTGAAACGCCTCACGCTCTGTGGCACTGCCGAGCTTGACATAGTGGCTGACATCGGCTATATGCACGCCGAGTGTCCAACCGTTTTTGGAACGCACGAGCGACACGGCGTCGTCAATGTCCTTGGTGTCGGCACCGTCAATGGTAAAGATCGGCACATCGCGAAGATCGAGACGATCGTCGTCCGCCAAAGTATCGTCAATGGCAAGATTTGCCGCCTCATCCTTGGTGGCGACATTAAAATGAGTTCGCAGACCATGATTATAGATGATGGATTTTGCCGCCGACATGGCATTATTCTTGTCACCAAAATGGCGTGTAATCTCACATAAAATTCCATTTTCACGGGATAAAATTTGAGCGGCAACCCTCTCGCCGGGCTCGATATTGCTGAGCCTTGATGTTTTAAGTTTAAAGAGAAATTCGCCGCCGTATCCATCCGGTAAAAGCAGAATTTCGTTATTTTCAATGATGACACAACCGGTGATCTTGTCGTTATATTCCACAATACTGACGACCTTGCCGGATGATCTGCCGTCCCGCTCTTTTATAGTTATGTTGACACGGTCACCGAGCAGAGCTCCTGACAGGTTTTTAGCGTTAATATAGACATCTTCACCGCCGACCGTCGGTGTTGCAAAGGCGTATCGTCCGGTATGTTTGACAATTTTTGCCTCAATAGTGGGAGTATTAGGCGTTTGCACTGTTGCAAGGTAATATCTGCCCTGCATTTTTTCAATCTTCCCCTTGTTGAGAAGTTTTAAAATTGCCTTTGATACCTTTTTATCCGCCTTGAAAAAAGCCTTCAGCTCGCTAACGGTCTGAGGCTTTTTTGAGATTCGGTTTAACAGTTTGTCCTTAAAAGGCATGATCCATCCTTAGAGTTTATCTGAAATAGATGCTGAAAAGACTGACCAAAAGGGTGACTACAAAAAGAATGATTGCCGCAAATTTTGTAAACCTTGCGAGTATTGAATCTCTTGAAGTCGGGCGGTTTGCTGCGTCCAACATCTCACCGCCGCCAATTGCACCTGCAAGACCGTTGCCCTTAGACTCCTGCATGAGTACCAGCGCGATGATGACGATACAACTTAGTATAAGTATTACTCCGCTAATTATTTCCAGTGCCGTTATCATTTATATTCCTTTCCAAAATAAAATTTTTATCAATTCAATATATTTTAACACATATTACAATAAAATGCAATCAATTAAACAATATTTTTGCAAAATTTCCGTCCTCGGTAAATGTGGTGCTATTATATAGTATTAAAACATCGTCATATCCATACTCCTCAATCAGTGCCGAGACACTGTGGTTATAGATTCTAAAGTCAACGACATCAATTCTTTCATAGCTCGCGGTTAAAAAGGGGATAAAGGAGTTGGCATAGCTGTCCTTGATAACCAATACACTGCCCTCGCCGTCCCCATCAATCGTGAAGTTGCCATAGTTGCCGTGAAGGAACATGCCGTATTTATCCACCGTGTCAAGTTTTGCAAGATCATAGATGGGGAGTGTCGCACCGTCTAAAACCATGGTGTTGTCAATCTCATAGTAGGTGAGAGTGTCCGGCAGGGCGGCAAAATATTTGCTCTTGGAGTAGTGCGTGCCAAAAAAATTATCGACTGTCACCGCATTTGTATTTGTTATGTCAAACACCGTTAAATCTTTTTGATTTGCATATTCGAGATAGGCGAGATATGCGCCATAGGTTGTCCAGTGATGGTCGTTGCGATAGTAGATATATTCGTCATTATGTGCGTTCATTATCTCACGAACATCGATAATATTCGCACCCTGCGCCGCGGCATAGATACTATCGATGATCGCATTTTCATCCACCATAGGTGGGTTTGCAGGGAGGTCATCGGACAGAATGTTGCTCGCAATTGGGGCGATGAGCACCGTTACATTCTCGGGGTAGCGTGATACAAAGCCGGACAGAGCCGAGAGATTTGTGGCAAACTGCTCCTCGTCCAGAGCGAAAAATTTTGCAAATAGTTGGTCGTTATCGCCGTAGAGTATACCGTTATTCTCCACCTTGGTCAACAGGAACTCAAGACGACTTTTAATGTCAATCCAGCCGTCACGAAATACGAACTGGTCGTTGACATATTCCTCAAATTTGGGGGTGTATTCGTTGTTAATCAGTTCAGTTAGGGAAAAATCCGGCATGGTTGCGAGTGGTTCATTCTCAAGTTCAGAGAATTCACGTTCCGGATAGAGGCTGTCGAGGATAGAAAACACCAAGATAAACCCCATAAATATGAGGACGAGGGGATATTTTAATAGTTTTTTAACATTTGACATAACAATACCCTAAAAACGGAAGTATAGGAACGGATTGTAGGTTGCATCCACAAGATATGCGATACTTGCCAACAATAATACCATCAATATTATTATCTGCAAAAACTTGAATTTATTAAGTTTTTCAAATATAAAGGTCGGAAAAGATGTGGAACAGAGGATACCGACAAGTATGATAACCGCGTAGTTGCGTAGATAATATCCGACAGAGATGCCGCCCTGTGGCAGGAACATAGCGGATAAAAATGTGAGCAGATCCTCGATACCGACGACGGCAAAAAGTGCCCAGCCGATAATTATAGCGATTATTGCATAGAAATGACCGGTGATTTTATGCTTTTCCAAAAATCGATGTAGGAAAAGCTTTTCGATGGTCAGCAGTACGAAATAGTAAAGCCCCCAAAGGATAAAGTTCCAGTCTGCACCGTGCCAAAATCCGGTGAGTGACCAGACAATAAACAGGTTTAGAACCTGACGCGGCAGTCCGAGGCGATTTCCACCGAGCGGAATATAGACATACTCGCGAAACCAGCCGGACAGTGTCATATGCCATCTTCGCCAAAATTCGGTGATGGAGCGGCTAATATATGGTAGGTTAAAGTTTTGAGGAAAGTCAAATCCCATCATCTTGCCAAGTCCGATAGCCATAAGTGAATAGCCGGAAAAATCAAAGTATATCTGTAGCGAATAGGCGATGATGCCGAGCCATGCGAGCGGTGTCGAGACCTCGGAATACCCAAGTTCACCCACCTCGGTCCAGAGCATACCTACACTGTTGGCAATCAGTACTTTCTTTGCAAGTCCAAAGATAAAGAGTTTGCACCCCTCCTCGATACGTGGCAGGTCAATTCGACCTTTTTTCATGTTTAGTCGTTCGGCGACATCGGAATATTTGACGATAGGTCCCGCAATAAGCTGTGGGAACATGGTCACATATGCACCAAAGTTGATGATATTCTTCTCGGGAGGGAGCTTGCGACGGTATACGTCAATTGTGTAGGACATGGTTTGAAAGGTGTAAAAGCTGATACCGAGAGGGAGTGTCAGCTCCAAGAGGGGAATGTTACTCCCTACAAGTGCATTGATATTTGAGAGGAAAAAATCGGTGTATTTAAAGAAAAACAACATACCGAGATTGAAGATTATAGAAAGAACAAGCAAAAACTTGCGCACACCCTCGCGTTTGTCGTAACGTTGCATAATGTTGGAGAGGGTGTAGTCCACCACCGTCGAGGCGATCATGATAGGGAAGTAACGAACCTCTCCCCAGGAATAAAACACAAGGCTGACAACAAAAAGCCATGCATTTTTAAACCGATAGGGTAGGAGGAAATATCCCCCCAGAGCTATCGGTAAAAATCTAAATAAAAATGTGAGGCTACTGAAAACCAAATCTCTTATCCTTTATAAGGTTATTCGGTCGGGATGTCTGCGACCGGTTGGTCGCCACCCTCCGGTATGACCGGTTCGCCACCTTCGGTGGCCATGTCGTAGTTGTCTACATTGCCGACAATGGTGAGTATAACGTCGTTGCCCTTGACAAAGATTTTTCCGGCGAGTGCTTTTTCATACTGATTCATCAGGTAATTCTCAAACGACTCAGCACGGTCGGTGCGGCGTTTGACAAGGTGTTCGACAATCTCGTCCACCTTACCGTCGACGGCACGAATGACGATGACATCGTCTGCCGAGAGGTTCATGCCGGAGATTGCGCCGGCATATTCTTCAATGCTTGCAAGGTCAAATCCAAGGAAGGTTAGGTACTGGTCGTCCAATGTTATCGGACCCTGCACCGGCATGACGGCGAGGATTGCGTCCACAACTTCCTGAGTGGTAGCAGGTGTACCGGAAGAATAGATCTCCTCCACCTTGTCGATAACTATCTGGTATTCTGCATTGACGCCGGAGTCACTACTTTCGGTATTGAGATCGGCGTACTCGTCGGTGCTCTCACTACAGCCTACCGCAAAAAAAACAAATGTTAGCGATAATGCGAGAGATAAAAACTTTTTCATCAATTATGTCCTTTCAATTAATTAGGTATGTAGAGATAGTATTGTCAGTAAATCGGTTCTAATACTTCGGGTGAATGCTACTCGATTGGAGCCTGTATCACGACCAACGTCTCGCCGGTTACAAAAGCATCGAGCAGGGCATCATAAAGAAGTGCATAGTTGTTTGAGGTAAGGGTTGCACCGGCGAGTGCCTCCACACTGCCCTCCTCCTCACGACTTTGAGCCAACACAAGGTATCGTGCATCAAGGGTGGAATAGACCTCGTCCGGATAGGTGCCGCTCGCAAGCTCCATTGCGGTGCGATACTCCTCGTTGCTTGTCTTGGTGACACCGTTTCTATCCTCGGAGCCGATGTTAACAGATGCGACCTGTCCGTCCTGAACAACCGCGGTAAGATACTCTTTAAAACCAAGGCTGTCATAGTCACTAAATTCGACACGGTAGCTACCGTCCACATAGCTCGGAGCACAGCCCACCAAGAGCAGGTTTGATGTAAACACAACACAAAAAACGATTATGATTTTAGATATTTTATACACAACCGCCCTCTTTAGTAGATGCTCAATAATATATGAGATTATAGCATAGTTTGTGGGAGAAGTCAAGCCTTGCACAGCGACGATGATAGCAAGCAAAAAGGGCAAGAAAAACCTGCCCTTTTCGTGTATCGTGCGAGACTTGAATGTTATTGTCTAAAAGTTTCATCTCACCGTATAGACAAGATCGGTCATTCCGTTGTAGCTCTTAGAGTTGATCAATCGGAGTTGTAACGGTTCATCTGTAGCCTCAAAAAGTCGTGTACCCTCACCGAGTAAGGTCGGTATTACAGTAATATGATACCGGTCAATCAAGCTTTTTTTGGTCAGCTGATTGATGATGCTCGCACCACCGCAGACCCAGATATCACCGTCACCCTCTGCCGTACGGATAGATTTGACAAGCTCGCCAACATCCTCGCCGGTGAAGATTATCTTGTCGGTATTTTCTATATTTCGATGTGTTATGACATAGCTTTGCATACCTTCATAGGGCCATGAATCAGGAGAGAGCTCCGTAATAATCTGTTCGTATGTCTTATAGCCGAGCAGGACGGTGTCTATACTTTTAATAAAGTCAGGGTAGCTCCCCATATTGCCTTCATCAGAGCCGTCACCCGATAACCAGCCAACGCCACCTTCTCGGTCAGCGACAAATCCGTCTAAGCTCATGGCAATATAAGCAATGACCTTTTTCATCCTACAAACCCTGCAATATTTTTAACGATACTATCTACATCGAGACCGTACTCCTTGAGAAGTGCGTCGGGTGTGCCGGATTGACCGAATTCGTCGTTGACACCTATCTTAGTCATGACAACATCCGGCATGGACATGATCACATCACTGACCGCATCGCCAAGACCGCCAATAACACTGTGTTCCTCCACAGTTACAATCTTTTTGCAGGCTTTTGCATACTTTTTAACACAATCTACATCAAGCGGTTTGATGGTGTGCATGTTGATAACAGCGGCAGAGATACCCTGTTGGGCGAGCTGCTCGGCGGCGTCAACCGCAGATTTCACCATCAATCCATGAGCAAATATTGCGACGTCGGTGCCCTCCCTCATTACATTCGCCTTGCCTATCTCGAACGGCATATCGCCCTCAAAGATATGGCTTGCCGGACGGGAAAGGCGCAGGTAAACAGGCCCGTCATGCTCTGCGAGTGCAAAAACCGCCTTACGAGCCTCGTTAGCATCGCAGGGGGAGATAACTGTCATGCCGGGGATTACACGCATCAATGCAACGTCTTCAATAGACTGATGGCTGCCGCCATCCTCACCGACCGTTATACCGGCGTGGGTCATGCAGAGTTTGACATTAAAACCGGGATAGGCAACGCTGTTGCGCACCATCTCGTAGGCTCTGCCGGTGCCGAAGATTGCAAAGCTACTACAATAGGGGATGTATCCCATAGTGGAGAGGCCTGCCGCCATGTCAACCATATTTGCCTCGGCAATACCGGCGTTAAAAAATCTCTCGGGGAATTGTTTTGCAAATCCCATGGTCATGGTCGCATGGGATAGGTCGGCGTCCAGCACAACCACCTTGTCATTGACAGCGCCGAGCTCACACAGCGCATCACCGTATGCATTTCTTGTTGCTTTAGTTCCACTCATATTATCATTCCTTTCAGACTATAATGTTAATTCGGCGAGGGCTTTTTCCGCCTCTTCCGCGCTCGGCGCCTTGCCGTGCCAACCGACCTGATTTTCCATAAACGACACACCCTTGCCTTTGACGGTGTGAGAGACTATGCACTTTGGTTTGCCGTTAAAAGGTGCATCGTAAGCCTCTAAAATCTGCTCGATATCATTGCCGTCCTCGACCGAGATAACCTCAAATCCGAACGCCTTAAATTTCTCCTCGATATTTCCGAGGGACATGACCTCGTCGTTACTGCCGTCAATCTGCAGACCGTTGTTATCAACAACCACGGTGAAATTGTCGAGCTTATAATGCGCCGCCGCGGTCGCCGCCTCCCAAACAAGGCCTTCCTGCAACTCACCGTCGCCTAACAAGGTGTACACCTTTACACCGGAGTTTTGCGCTTTTGCACCGATTGCCATGCCGACTGCGATGGAGATACCCTGACCGAGCGAGCCGGTAGAGGCGTCAACTCCCGGCAGTTTTTTTGCATCGGGGTGACCTTGAAGCGGGCTGTGCAATTTTCGCAGAGTGCCAAAAAGCTCCTTGTCAAAGAATCCACGCTCGCCGAGTACCGCATAGAGAAGTGGGGCGGCATGACCTTTGCTGAGTACAAAACGATCACGTTTTTCGTCCTTTGGGTTTTTGGGGTCGATGTTCATCTTTGAGAAGTAGAGCGCAACAAGTGCCTCCACACCGGACAACGAGCCGCCCGGATGGCCGCTCTTTGCCGCTGCAACCATGCTGACAATGTCTTTGCGAGTGTCGTTACACACGACCTTTAGTTGTTGTACATCCATTATTTTGTCCCTTTCATTGTTTATAGTCAATCGCCGTTTTTTGCAAATTTTAAAGTGGTTTGACTGTACCGTTTCGCACCGACGAGGTGCCGAGTTCTAAAAGATATGTAGCCTTTAGGTCTGCAATGTGCAGTTTGACTGCTATTGGATACATATAATACGCGTTGCCAATGGCAAAACTGCCGCCCTTGACCGCCTCGTCAAAGCCGCCCATGTGCCAACGGATTGCCATAGCCTCCGCCGGGCTGAGCTTCATGAAACGCTCTACAAGGTAGACGCTCTTCTCGCCGTGACCAAACGGGAATTCATCTTCAACTGTGTAGTATGGCACCTTCTCCCACGCACCGGTCTGCTCGTTCTTGACGTTGCGAGAGCTGATTTTATAGAAGTTGGTTTTACAGATGTCGTGCAGGAGGGAACACACAGCAATACTTTCCTCCGGTTCCCCCTCACGAAGTTCCGACAGACATTTAAAGACGTTTATGCTGTGCATGACGAGACCGTTCTCACAAGCGCCGTGATATCTGGTCGAGGCGGGTGCGGTGAAAAAATCTGTTTTTTGTAGCCAGTCTAATAGCTCCTCCGCTCCTTTTCGTTTGATATTGGAGGTGAAAATTTCAATAAATTCCGACCTATAGTCGGTTTTCTCTGTGCCGGACATGGGTTAAACTTCCATATCGGACAGAACATCCTTGAGAATTGCAAGCTCGTCCGGTGTGAGCGAGATGCCCTTGCCCATCTTGGTGTGATCCGGTGACCAGTCACGGATGTCAAACTTCGGTTCACGCTCATTCCAGCTGACCATGTTGAGCTCACGTTGCCAGCCGTTATTGCCCTCCGATAATACCCCTAAACTTTCCTTGATTTCAAACTTAAACTCTGCCATAATCTCTCCTTTATTTATTATTTATCTGATAAAAGCTCGGTGAGTGTCTTTAAGTCCCCCTTGCTTTCACTGTTTTTTTGCTCGTCGAGCACAATACATCATTTTATGTCGGACATAAAGCTGTCCGCCTTGGCTACCGGCAGCTTTGGTAAACTTTCGCGTATCATGTCTACGAGTGACTGCTCTATCCTTAATCCGAGAAGATCCGGGTCGGGCAAATATCGATGGTTATGCACATTCTCTTTATTGTGAAGGACAATACTTTCCCTCTTTTGGTCATCCCATCGCCTTGATTGCCGAACAATCTTTTCACCGGCATCGAGCAGTTTTGTCTGACGCTGCACCTCATTAAGAATTTCACGATAGACAGCACCGAAGCCGTCAATATTTCTCATCTCGCATACAGTACCTAATTCACCTTCGTCGATCGGTCGCAGTGATATTTTAACATCACAGCGGACACTGCCCTGCGGCATTTTGGCATCGATAATGCCGATACATAAGAGGATAGAGTGGAGGGTATCAAGATATTCCTTTGCCTCTTCGGCAGAGTGCAATTCCGGTCTTGATACAATATTGATAATCGGGACTCCACAACGATTGTAGTTAATAAGCATTCTGTTGTTATCGCCTAAACACTCAATTTCACCTGTATTTTCCTCGATATAAATTCCGGATATGCCGACCGTCTTAATCGCCTCTCCTACGAATATGTCGAGCCTGCCATCCTCGCATAGTGGGAGAGTGGATTGTGATATGCTGTACCCATTGGGGAGGTCGGGGCAAAAACAGCTTTTTCTATCCTGATTTGAGTAAAGGTTAATTTTACAGTCCAGCGCAAGCCCCATCTTAATGCAATGCTCCACCACGGTTCGGTTGAGGATTGGCAAAGCACCGGGCATACCGGAACAGATCGGACAGACAAGGGTATTGACCTCGCTACCATATTCATTTTTACATCCACAATATAACTTAGTCTTGGTGCAAAGTTCGGCGTGAACCTCAAGGCTAATGATCGTTTCGTATTTTTCCATTGATTAACTATCCTTATTTTACAGCTGTGCAATCTCAAAACCGCCGACAATCTCCTCATACTGTGCTCCGACCGAAAGAAGAGAATAGTCACTTCTATGTCGTCCTATTAACTGCATACCTATCGTCATAGAGTCTTTTGACATACCACAAGGTATCGAGAGTGCCGGAAGACCGACATGATTGACTGCGACGGTGCAGTTATCCGAGTTGTACATTTTGAGTAGTGAGGAGTTTTTTTCTCCGAGCTTAAATGCGGTAGTGGGAGAGGTAGGGGTGAGCAATATATCACAATCGGATAAAACCTCCTCAAATTCTTTTGCAAAACGACGTTGTAATAACTTAGCTTTTTTATAATACTTTTCATAGTTGTCGTCGCAAAGCATATAGTTGCCGAGCAAAATCCGACGTTTGACCTCGTCACCGAAGCCCTCACTGCGGCTTTTTTTGTAAAGATCATCAAGGTTATCACAATCAGCACGAAAGCCGTATTTTATCCCGTCAAAACGTGAGAGGTTGGATGCGATCTCAACGGAGGATAATATATAATAGGCAGGCAACGAGTAGTTATAGCTTGGGGTGGATACCTCCTTGAATTTCACCCCTGCCGCCTCAAAGACCTTGACCGCCTGCATCACCTTTTCTTTAGTCTGAGGTTCGATGTTATCTCCAAAATACTCTTTGGGCAAGCCAAACACGGCGCCTTTTAACTGGATCTCAGTTTTTTCGAGAGGTTTAGACAATGAAGTAGCATCGCGTGCATCATGGCCGGATATGATACTAAACATGCGCTCAACATCCTCCACCGAGCGACCGAGCGGACCTATCTGGTCGAGGGAGGAGGCAAGGGCGACAAGTCCGTATCGTGACACTGCACCATAGGTCGGTTTAAGCCCTACAATTCCGCATAAACCTGCCGGTTGACGGATGGAACCGCTGGTATCTGTACCGAGAGAGAGTGCACCCTCACAAGCGGCGACGGCGGCAGAGCTGCCCCCAGATGAACCGCCCGGAACACGGGAAATATCGAATGGGTTGCGTGACGGTTTAAAATAGGATTTTTCACAGGAGGAACCCATCGCAAACTCGTCCATGTTGAGCTTCCCGAGCAAGACTGCGCCTGACTGCTCCAACCTTTCATAAACGGTGGCACTGTAGGGAGGAATAAAGTTTTCAAGCATTTTTGAGGCGCAGGTCGTGCGCACTCCTTTGGTACAGATATTGTCTTTTATACTGTAGGGTATGCCGTCCAGTAAACCAAGTGTTTCACCTTTGGCACGACGTTCGTCGGAGCGACGTGCTTGCTCCAATGCCTGTTCAGAGGTAATAGTCAAAAAAGCGTCAATCTTACTTTCCACATCGTCGATACGATCAAGACAACTACGAGTAAGTTCAAGGGAAGAAATCTCGCCTTTTTCCATCATCTCGGCAGATTTTTTCGCTGTAAGTTTGTGTAGTTCCATTTTATTCTACTTCCTTATCAACTAAGTTTTTAAGTTGAGGCAGTGAGATGTACCCTGCCTCGGTTTTCGGAGCAACCGACAAGAATTCGTCGCGTGTTAGAGAGGGGATGATATCATCCTCACGCAGTGTCATCTCGCCCGCACTTAACGATAAGTTGTGTTCTTCTTCAATATCGGGTATCTGCTGTATCATATTTATAATGTCGCTCATCTGTGTTGCAAGACGTTTTTCACTTTCCTCGTCGAGTTTAAGATGTGAAACTTCACACAGTCGCAAAAACTCATTTTCATCTAAAATCTTTTCTTCTGATATCCCGTCGTCAATCATGTTAATCAGTCGACTGATATCTATTATCTCAACACCGAGCTCGACCGCTTTTTTTAGTTTACTTCCCGCTGAGTCACCACTCAAAAGGTAGTTGGTCTTTTTTGAGACACTGCTCTGGACCCTACCACCGCTTTGTTCTATCAGCAACTTTGCCTCCTCTCGGGAGTAGCCACCCAGCGTGCCGGTTATCACAAATGTTTTGCCGTCGAGCGTCGAGCCGGTCGCAACCGTTTCATATTTGGTATTCAGCCCAAGGTCAATAAGTCTCGTTACAACAGCCCGCTGTTCAAGGGTGAAGAACTCACACAAACTGCCGGCGATGATGGGTCCGACACCGTCTATCTCGGCGACACTGTCTGGCTCGGTATTCATGATTTCGGGAAGTGTTTTAAACCTGTTGCATATGAGTGTAGCGGCTCTCGCACCGACGTTTTTAATGCCTAAAGCAAAAAGAAGTCGGTCAAGATTTTGAGTCTTAGATTTTTCTATCGCGAGTAGGAGGTTATCCGCCGATTTATCGGCAAAGCCCTCCAATGTTAGCAGGTTTTCCTTTGTGAGGGTGTAGATGTCCGCTATATCCTTTATAAGACCGCCGGCAAAAAGGGAACGAACGATAGCCTCGCCGAGGCCGTCGATATCCATCGCGGCACGGGATGCAAAATGGATAATATTGCGTAGCTGTTGTTCCGGACAAAGTCGGTTGACACAGCGTAGGGCTACCTCATCCTCCTGACTTGCGAGCGGTTCACCGCAGGAAGGGCAGATGCTCGGCATGACATACGGCTCGCTGTTTGGCGCGTGGGACACCACCGAGACAATTTCAGGGATAATGTCACCTGCCTTGCGTACCGTGACGATGTCGCCTATCCTAATATCCTTTTCGTCAATAAAATCGCGGTTGTGCAGTGTTGCGCGTGAGACAGTTGTGCCGGCAAGAGTGACCGGTTCGAGGTTGGCGGTTGGGATAACTGCGCCGGTTCTGCCGACCGAGAGCGATATCGAGACAAGCTTAGTCTGTTTTTCTTCCGGAGGGTATTTATATGCCGCTGCCCACCGTGGGAACTTCGCGGTACTGCCGAGCAGTTTTCGATCCGATAAATCCTGGAGCTTGACCACCGCACCGTCAAGATCAAACTCAAATTCTGCGCGCCTATCGCCGATGATTTTTATACACTCTAAGGCCTGTTCGATGGTGGAGACTTTTGAAGAGCATGGTGGGACTGCAAACCCGAGCTTTTCAAGATACTCTATCGAGTCGCTGTGAGTTTTAACATCGATGTCACCCTGTTGTAGGTTGAAGATAAAGATGGAGAGTTTGCGCTCTGCCGTTATACGACTATCCTTTTGTCGCAACGAACCGGAGGCGGCGTTGCGTGGGTTTTTAAACGGCTCCTCCTCATTTTGGATTTGTTTTGCGATCAATGCCTCAAAAACACTTTTGGGCATATACACCTCACCGCGAACGGTAATATTGACATGCTCTTTCAACGTTTTAGGCACTGATTCTAACGTTATAATGTTGGCGGTCACGTCCTCGCCGACACTGCCGTTGCCGCGTGTTACCCCCTTGACAAGTACACCGTTCTCGTATTTAAGTGAGACGGAAAGCCCGTCAATCTTCGGTTCGATAACATATGTCGGCTCCGTCACCTTTTGGCGGACACGTCGGTCAAAGTCGAACAGTTCCTCAAAGGAAAAAACATCCTGCAGACTCTCCATGCGAACTTCATGTGTAACCTTATCAAAAAGCTCACTCGCAACGCCACCAATGGTCTGGGTGGGGGAGTTTGCATCACTGAATTCAGGATATTTTGTCTCCAGCGTGCGCAGTTCCTTCATGAGTTTATCGTAGTCATAATCACTTATACTCGGGCGGTTAAGTTGATAATACTCATGGTTATAAAGCCGCAGTCTACTGCGGAGAATATTTATATTTATCTCAGGGTCAAGACTTCCTGTACTATACAAATTCACCTCAAAATTATTATCCTTAATAGTATAACACAGATATGATTAAAAAATCAATCGGTATTTTTGATAAAAATTTACTACATTAAGTCGTTTGGCTCGACAATATCGTCTCCATTTGTAGTACCATAATACTCCGGCGTATCTCCCACCACCAAAACATCGGCTATCAGCACATCGTTTTGAACGTCAACACTTGTGGTGTACCCCGGGATTATAGCGCTAACGCTCACGCTAAAGCGCATGTAAATACTGTTTTTAGTCTGATTTATTCCGGCGGTCTCTATCTTGGTGATTATATCGCTCTCAACATAGGAGGTAGGAATGACAGAAAAGTGAAGTCTCGGACCCTGACCCGAGAGCATCTGCCAGCCCAGCACCGTTCCGAGTGGTATCGAGACGGTGCGCTCCTCCATCTGCTGTAACCCCCTCGCCACCACCTCGGTGAGGTTTGCCTTTGCCTCGTTGATTAGTAGGGTGTTCGCATTGAGTGAGACCATGTTGCCGGCGCTGTCAAACTGTGGCAGTAAAAGATCGCTGTAGAGCTCGGGGTTTTCATTAAGCTCGTTTGCGACCGCCTCGTTTATGGCTAAAACTGCCGTGACTCGGGACTGATTGTCCGCTATTGTCACGATTACCGGTCTTATCTGCGCATCAAGCAAAATAAGCAGTCCGGTGATGATCACCGCACTGCCTATCAAGAATATGACCGTCTTTATTCTAAAGTTTCTGTGCTTTTTCATAGAGCCTCCAAACTGTAATATACTAAATATTATGTGTTTGGAAGCAAAAATGTGTGTTTTAGTGATAAAATAATAGATTAAAGCCTAATTACAAGCAAATTCATAGTCCAATGCCATCTCCAAAACCGCATCATAGACAATCTCTATAGCATTGTTTTCAAGCTCACCCCTTATAACCTTTTGGTAGGATGTCGGCAGGAACTGATGAAGAACATTCATCGGGATTTCGCGTCCTTTAAAGTTGTCAAGCAATTTATCTATCGCCGTTTTCACCGACCGATCGGTCAGATAGTATCTTGCACGGTCGGAATAGCTATACCTGCGCGCAAGTGCTAGTTCTCGCTCATCTCCGTGGTAGTGATTTTTCCAGTTGTCGGAATTTTCCAGCATTGCACGCTCCAAAACAGCAGGGAAGTCGGCACAATTATCTGCCGGAATAAGCTCCGCCTCGATATAGCTGAGCAGAAACAGCGCCTCACGCAGGCGGTAGGTCATAGCAGGACCGACCTTGAGTATTGCAATGTCGTCCAGCACCATCTCCTTTAAACACTCCGGCGTTTGATAGTCGGTGGAGTGTCCTTCAAACACAAGTCCCTCATAATCTTTTATGCTTGCGGTCAGCTCGCTTGCCTCTGCGCGGTCGTACATAAACACCTGTGTGTCGGAAAACTCAACACCCGGCTGTACCACAACACCGACAATATGTTGAAAAGCGTCTATGATGCCGCACCGCTCAAATACGGCGCGATAGGTGGATATGGTATCGGCAAAATCGGCAACCTTGGTAACCTCGATGCCATCTTCCGCCTCGGTTGCGCCGCCCGGTATCGGAACTTCAGAGCCTATGACAAAGACGGGGTGTTCCTTAGAGCCGTCGTCTATCTCGGCAAATGCCCTCTCACACTCCTTATAAAGTATAGCACCGCGTAGGGCGATGGTCTCGGTCGAGAGCATGATGTCCTTGTCGTCGTCGGCGAGCTTCATGGAGGTGTCGAGGTGGATTTTGGTAAAACCAGCCTTGACATATTCATAAACGAGGGTCTTGGAGTGCTCCATCGCCTCGGACTCCGGCAGGTTTTTAAAGGTGAGGGGACCGAGATGATCCCCTCCGAGTATAATTAGTTCTTTAGGACAGCCCATTTGCTCTGCTAATTCATAGACGAAGGAGACGAAGTCGCACGGCTTCATTCCGGTATAACCACCGAACTGGTTGACCTGATTGGCGGTCGATTCTATCAAGACCGGGGTTTTTGTCTCGGCGGCACGCTTTAAAAGCGCCTTGATGACAATGTCGCTGGCGGTGCAGTAGGAGGGGACACCGATATTCTTGTTGTTCTTTCTACCTGCGAGTATCGTTTTAATCTTATTTTCCATTCTATAAAACACCCTTTTTCAGAATAACATTGGCATAAAGTGCCTTTTCGCTTGTCTTGATGACAGCATACGCCTTTTTGGAGAGATCATAGAAGTCAAAACGGGGGACAGATTTTTCACGCAGACCGTCTTTTTCATGTTTTTTGCCAATCTCACGATATGTATCCCATATCTCCGGAACATAAGGGTCGCCCGGGGTGACCGCCATAAAGGTGGTCGGGTTTTCATCGTAGGTATCGAGCGGTATGAGCGAGAGGA
>CAYJMO010000019.1:0-348 GCA_964371365.1 uncultured Oscillospiraceae bacterium | reverse complement strand
TCCAGCAACTCCGGTATGTTCTGCCCGGTGCAATCTATCACTATGCCGGGATGTGCGAGTGTCGGAAAGTTGGCATCGGCAAGGACAATCTCATCGCTATGCCCCATGTCCATCAGTGCACGAATAAGATCGGCAGAGACGTTGGTCGGTATGTTTTTTAGCATATATTTATCCTTTCTACTTGGTTATTGTGCCGTCTAAATCCCAGAGGTCTTTCCAGTCGTTGGCACCCTCCCACAGGAACACCTGACCTTTGATAAAACGGCTGTTGGCATCGGCGTCACAGATTGCCTTATACTCCGCATCGGTCAACGGATCTTCTGTTGCGGCTTTAAGGTTGGAGGCGTA
>CAYJMO010000018.1:24774-27307 GCA_964371365.1 uncultured Oscillospiraceae bacterium | reverse complement strand
ATCGCCCTCGCAAAAGAGACGAGCTGTTTTTCACCGGTGGAGAGATGTGTTCCACCCTCACCTACCTCGCTATCATAACCCTCCTTCATTGCCATTACCGTGTCGTGGACGTTGACGAGCTTTGCCGCCTCGATGACCTCTTCATCGGTAGCACCGAGCCGGCCGTAGCGAATATTCTCCATCACCGAGCCGGAAAAAAGGTGGGGGGATTGCAACACATATCCGATGTTGCTGTGTAACCAGAGCACACTGCGCTCCTTATAGTCTATCCCGTCTATCAATATTCTCCCCCCTGTCGGTTCAAAAAATCTACAGGTCAGGTTGACAAGGGTGGATTTGCCTGCACCGGTCTCGCCGACAATGGCGACGGTTGTACCGGCAGGGACATCAAGGTTAAAGTTTTCCAGGACATTCTCGTTGCCGTCGTGGTACATAAAGGTCAGATTTTCATAGGTGATGTGCCCTTTGATAGGCTCCCAGTTCTCCTCCTTAGGCTCGAATGTAGTGCCGTATCTTTCTATCACCTCGGGGGTGTCGGTGATCATCGGCTTGACACTCAGCAGTTGATCACACCGCTCAACGTTGACCTGCGCCGCCACAAGGGTGGAGAGTGTTCTTGCCAATTGACTGACCGGATTTGCGATGACAAGTGCATAGTTGATAAATACTGCAAGACCGTCAATACCGAGGGTCTCGGCAATAACCATGTCGCCGCCAAAGGTTATGACCAACGCCACAGCGACGGAGGTTAGTGCCGCCACTATCGGGATGTAGACTGCACTCAACATGACCGCGTGCACCGAGCTCTGTCTCATATCGGAGGTTATGGATTTAAATCCTAATAAATTTTTATGCTCTATGACTAATGTTTTAGACGTTTTTGCACCGGAAATCCCCTCGTTATATCCGCGAGTCAGCTCGGAATTAACAAAGCGCACTCGACGGTTGGCAAGCAGGATTTTGTGTTGAAAGACATAGGTCAGCACCGTGATAAACGGCACCACGCTGACCACCATCAATGCAAGGGTGGAGTTTATTCTAAACATCATAACAACATAGCCGACAATACAGGCAAGGCTCCACACGATATCGACCAAACTCCACGCAAATATTGTGCCTATCCTCATGGTGTCGCTCATGACCCGAGCGAGCGTTGTGCCGACCGGCGTAGTGTTGAAATAGTCAAAACCGAGCGTCTGTAGGTGGCGATACATGGAGCTTTTCAGATCGCGAGAGATGCTCATCTCGACAAAGACGGCATTTTTTGCCATCAATATAGTGGTGGAAACCTGAAAGAAAATCAGTACAACACAAAACGCGACAAAAAGCCAGATGCCGTCGGTGGTCATCGGGACTATAAACTGCGCCACCGCATAACCGCTCAACAGCGGCATGACGGTATCCACTCCGGCAGCAAAAAACATGAAAAGACACAGCAATGCTATCCTGCCGCGATAGGGTTTTACGTACGGCAGAACCGACCGCCACGTCTTAAGCGACGATAGTCTTATGTCAATCTTTTCTACATCATGTTCGTTAATCGTCTTGTCCCTTTATTTTATAGCTTGTCAATCATCCACCCTTGCGCTTTGGCTCTCATAGATACGATGGTATATTCCGGTCGATTCTATAAGACTGCGGTGGGTGCCACTCTCGACAATCCGTCCCTTTTCCAACACTATAATGAGGTCGGCGTTCATGACCGTTGCAATACGGTGGCTGATTATGATGGTCGTGCCTTTTATCTTGGTGTTTATCGCCTCACGGATTTTGGCATCCGTATCCATGTCCACCGCCGAGAGGGAATCGTCGAATATCTTTATCGGGGTCTCCTGCGCGAGCATACGTGCGATGGCAACTCGCTGGCGTTGTCCGCCCGAGATGGTTACACCTCGTTCCCCTATCATGGTGTCATAGCCGTTAACAAATCCGGTTATAGAGCTGTCTATAACCGCTATATCAGCAAACTTTCGTATATTTTCAAGATCGTCATTTCCCGAGCCGTCCGAGATATTCTCCCGAAAGGTTTTGGAGAACAAAAACGGCTCCTGTAGCACTATACCGATACCTTTTCGGAGCTTTTTTAGCTCGATGTCCCGTATATCCACACCGCCTATGGTGATACTGCCGCCATCATTTGGCATTTCAAAAAGACGGTCGAGCAGTGCGACAATTGTCGATTTTCCGGAACCGGTCGCGCCGAGTATGCCGAGCGTCTTGCCGCCCTCAATCTTAAAGTTAATATCTTTCACTACCGGATTGTTTTCATCGTATCCAAACGAGACGTTTTTAAACTCTATGTCGTCGGTCATGTCGGCGATTTTCGGGTTTGGGGTGCTCTTTTCCTCCTCGGCGTCAAGGATGTAGAGGAGGCGGCGCGCACTGACTGTGGACTTGCTGAGCTCTGATAAAATTCGACCGAGCTGTCTTATGGGCCAGACGAGCATGGAGTTGTAGTACACAAACGCGATAAAATCACCCAGCGTTATGACGTTGTCGACCGCCAAAAAAGTGCCAACCGTTATAATGGTGA
>CAYJMO010000018.1:0-24764 GCA_964371365.1 uncultured Oscillospiraceae bacterium | reverse complement strand
GTACAAAGCCGATAAGGTCGCCGATACCCCAGTTTAAACCCATCACAACGCCAAGTTTTATCCAAAGTTCGGCAAAAAGATCGTTGTATTTTTCAAACTTTTTAATCTCGTGGCGTTCCCTGCCAAAGGCTCGCACCACCTGCACTGCTGTCAAACTTTCCTGAGCGATGGAACTTAAAACACCCTCACACTCGTCGGCATGACGAAATTTACTGCCTATTAATTTATAGAAGATGAGAGAATAACCCAGCGTTATCGGAATGAATGCCAGCGCAATGAGTGAAAGCAACGTGTTCATCGGGAACATAAGCGCCAACGCGACCAGTATGAGAAAAACTGTGCGAACAAGCGCTTGCAGATGCTCGTTGACAAACTGTTTGATCGTCTCAACATCCATGGTGCAACGCTGGATGATGTCGCCGGTCTGGTGGTTGCCGTGCCAGCGATAAGGCAGGTTTTGAATGTGTTCAAACAGCTTATTTCGCAGTTGTTCGAGCGAGCCCTCCGCCCCTCTTGCAAGATTGTAGCGTGAGCCGAAATCACAAAGGGCAGACAACATAGAGAGTACAAAGGATATGACGGCACAGACGACAAGGTTGTGAATAAGAAATTCCCGTCCACCATATCGCTCTATTATATTGACAAGAAAATCGGGGAGTGCAAAGGGTTTATCCCCTATCACCGAGTCAACGATGACGCGCACAACCTGCGGAGTGAGGTAGCTAAATCCGACCGCAAGAATAACAAAAACAAAGGATGCCGCAAAATTTTTGCGAAATCCCTTTGTCATAGGGGCAAGGTTTAGTATATTCTTTGTCTTCATCTTTACCGAGTTGTTATATATATATAGGTATAATATACTCTTTAAAGAGTATTTTGTCAAATTTATTATCATCAAAAAAAGAACAGCGTATCAATAAATCGGGGACGTGTTATCAATAATTTAGGTTGCGACCTTTATGTCGCAACTGTTTTCAATATTAAAATGGCAAAAGTACTCATCCTCCATCGGTATCCACTCGTCAATAAACCGCTTTGTCATATCGGTGCCGTTGCGCTTTAATATGCGGCTCAGGCGAGTATCTTTGTCCGCCTTACAGAATACAGCGAGGTCGTATTGTGCACCCATATCGGGATGCATGGCATAGACACCTTCTATCAAGACGAGTTTCTTGTGTGTGAGCTGTCTTTTTGTGCTTATTTTGTCGTTCGAGCAGTCATAAACACTATATAAGATATCGTCTTTGTCCTTTATCCTATCGCCCACCTCCTCTCGAAAACGCTCATAATGGACATTACCGCCGGGAGTTGAAAGCCGTTTTCCGGTGCGCATACTCACCGGTAGAAAGAAGTCGTCGGTGTGTATAACATTGCAGTCATACAGCGATTCTATCAGCTCGGCAAGAGTGGATTTGCCGGTTGCACTGCCGCCCTCAATCGCCATCTTGACATAATCTTTCGTCGCGAGCAACCGCTCCATCTCACACAACACTTCGAGATAGGGCGTGAACGCTGTGTTTATTACACGGTAGGCAGGGTGATATGCGTTTTTATATGTGTTGCTGTGGCTCATTATCGGATAGTTATCTTCTCTATAGTTGAAAATAAAGTCCTCGAGTGTTGCAGCATCAAAGGGCAGTTCCCCTTCCCTTGTCATGCCGCAAAGCAGGTCGAGATCGGCAATGAAATCCGACATGCTCACCGAACACTCTCCACTTTTAACAAACAGTTTGGCGAGTGAATTTGCAAAAAAAGTGTCGGGGGGGCTTTTGAGATAAAGGCGAGAAAAATCCCCAAGCACCTCTATATAACAGTCTCTCGGATCTTTGAGAGTTTTGCTCTCACGCAGGATATTTTCTGCATAGTCGACCTCGGCCGCAAGCATATGCCCACAGCCGAGGTTTTTTTGAAAAAGCAGTTTTATCGCGTCCTGTATATCCATCAAGGGATATAGTTCTATATGTTGTTTGAGCAGTGTACCGGTGCTATGCATGTTTTATAACCTTAGCGCGTTCCAGTCCAAAGACGAGGGTCGGTATTAATATGAGTTGCAAAAGAATTCCGGGGATAGCACCGAGGAATGCCCCTTGCAGGAATATCGCCACCGTGAACTCACCGCCATTAACGCCGAGGAGTATAAGGCTGACAATACCCCACACAATCCTGCCGCCGATCATGGCTATGACAAGACTTATGTAGGTAGCGGCGAGGCGGTTAACATTTTTTGAAAAGATGATATATAATATCCCTGTCAACAGCCCGTACGTCGCAAGCTCAAACGACATCGCAATAGCGGTCGGGAAGAGCGGCGGCATACCGAAAATTAAGGAGCGCAGTACCGGCGAGACAAAGCCAATAGCAAGCGCATGTTTATATCCACATACATATCCGGCGATCAGTACCGGAATGTGCATCGGCAGTAGCGCACTTCCGATGGATGGAATCTGACCGGTCAAAAACGGCAACAGGAGCGCAAGCGCAAGAAAAAGTGCCGAGAGTGCTAAGTTCTTTGTAGCTGTATTATTCATAATTTCCTTTGTGTTATAAGTTTTGATAAGATATATTATACATCAGCTGTGTCGAAAATGCAAATACTATTTGTCAACACAGATGTTACGTGAGTATTCGTCTGCAGTTTCTTTTAGCTTTTTTGACAGTCTTTTTCCGGTAGGTGTTACGGCGAGACCACCCTGCGCCGTCTCTTTGAGTGTGATACTCATGCTGTCACCGACCTGCTTCATCGCTATAATAACCTCGTCGGGTGGTATCATGCTATCGACGCCGCAAAGAGCAAGCTCTGCCGAAAACATTGCGTTAACTGCACCGGAACCGTTGCGTTTTATGCAAGGACAAACCACCAAACCGGCAACCGGATCGCAGACAAGTCCCATGACGAACTTTAACGCAAATGCCACCGCATTACCGCACTGCCTCGGTGTGCCGCCGAGCAATTCGGTTACTGCCGACGCCGCCATGGCACCCGCTGTGCCTATCTCCGCCTGACAACCTCCCGCCGCTCCTGCAATTCCGGCGACGTTTGCCACCGCCATGCCGACACCGGACGAGTTGATAAGTGCGTCTACAAGTGCTTGATCGCTATACCCCTCCATCTCCTGTAGTGCAAACAGCACTCCCGGCAGAATTCCGCAGGCACCTGCGGTCGGTGCGGCCACAATTCGCCCCATCTTCGCACTGTTTTGCGCTATAAGCAGAGCAAGAGAGGACGCGCGTGCCATTATCGGTGAGAGCAGTCTCGCATGAGCCGCACTGCCGGCATAGGTCTCGGCGGTGTCCCCCACCATGTCGCAACGTTCATTAAATATGTCCGGTGGAGTGAGGGAGCGTTTCATGTCGGCGAGTATTCCGAATGTGCGCTCTACTATCAGTTCCTTTGGTACCCCGAGCTTTTGTGCCTCATCCAACAGTACCGCACCGGAAAAGCTGATGTTGTTCTGCTCGGCAAGGGAAATATAATGTTCAATTTTCATGATTACTCCTTACAGTGCAAACGGCGATATACCTATGACTCGATTGACAAATTTCACCTTTTTTAGATCCACCAGCGATTGCTCCGGAAGTGCCTCGTCCGATTCGATGACCATTATCGCGCCCCCTTCGGTGCGAAATAACTTCATGAATGCGATATTCACCCCCATCTTCGCAAAAACGGAGGAAACCTCGGCGATGACACCGCTCTTGTCGTCGTTAAAGATGACGGTGGTGTGGTACTCGGTTGTGAATGAAACCTCGGCATCGTCAATGCCCGAAACGTTTATCGCACCGCCGCCAAGCGACTCAACACGAACCGTTATCTCGGTTTGACAGTCCGAAAAAAGCCTAAGGCTGACCGTGTTTGGATGCAGGATACTCTCATCAAAGTTGAGCTCAAAGCTGTATTTCATGCCGGCCTGCTGCGCAAGAGCGTGAGAGTTCGGAATATTTTCATTATCGGGAAAAAAGCCGAGCAGACCACCAATTATGGCGCAGTCGGTGCCGTGCCCGTAGTAGGTTTTCGCGAGGGAGCCGTACAGAACAATCTCGGCACGGGCTACCTTTTGGCCCAAAAGTCGCGCCGCAACATTGCCCGCGCGCACCGCGCCGGCGGTGTGGGAGGAAGATGGCCCAATCATGACAGGACCGAGGATCTCAAAGATGTTCATTGAGTTCGCTCCTAAAAATTAAGTATACAAAGACAAATATATTATACACATTTTTACGATATACTACAAGACATAAAATTAATTTGTGAATTTTTTTATAAATCACTTTTATTTATCGGTTAAATCTGTTATAATATATATTGTATCGTCAAAATTTGAGTTTGTTTGTAAATAATATCGTTTTTGAGAGGAATTTTTTAGTTGTGATAATGACATATACCAGCAAGAATCTGATTTTTTCCGGCGTTGAGGCTACCACCGATATCGAGGTGATTTCGCTCCTCGCCGATGCCGCAATAGATGCCGGCTACGCCATGCCCTCGTTTAAGGATGCCGTCTTAAGCCGAGAAAAAACCGACCCTACCGCACTTAATATGAGTATACCTATTGCGGTTCCTCATGTGCACACCGGTTGCAAAAAGAATTTCATCGCCATAGCAACGCTTAAAAATCCGGTAAATTTCGGAAATATGGCGGATCTCAAAAATACACTCGGGGTGCAGGTGGTGTTTCTCGTTGGATTGGAATGTCTTTCGGTGCAAAGCCGCGTTCTTCGCAACCTGTTTGACGCAGTTCAACTGAGCGACAACCTCAACTGCTATCTTAGCGACAACGACAGCGTCGGTCTTTTGGAGAGCCTTGTGCGCAACATGGGGCAAAACCTCACCGTCGAATAGTCATTCATTTATACTGAAAGGAACGGTCACTAAAATTGCTTAGAAAAGAGCTTTTACCCGGTGTCTATCTCAACGAGATGCCGGCAGATAAATTTAAAAGATGTCGCATTTCTATTAACTTTATAATGCCAAGCAAGCGTGAAACCGCCACCGCGTTTGCACTATTACCCTATATGTTAGAGCGTGGCTATGAGGATTGTCCCGACATGAGTGCCATGTCGATCAAGCTATCCTCTTTGTATGGCGTATCGCTTTCGGCGGACAGCACTGTGCAGGGACCTAACCGCGTCGTCGGTATCGGTGTCAGCGGCATAAAGCAGGAGTTTGCAGGCGAGGAGATTGAGCTTTATTGTGAGTATACAAAGCTTTTAATAGGTGTCGCGTTTCGCCCTTATTTTAAAGATGGTCTTTTTGAGGCGGACACACTTAATATAGAAAAAGGCAAACTCTTTGATCTTTTGTCGGTGGAGCAGAACAATAAGCGCAGCTACTGCGTAAGGCAGGCTCGCCGTCGATTTTTTAAAGATTCACCCAACGGCGTTGAGTCCAACGGCTATATCGACGAACTTGAAAGCATTGATGTTCAAGAGATGCCCGAATTGTATCATCAGATGATCAAAACAGCTCAGATAGAGGTCATCGTCCAAGGCGCGAACAGTAAGGCGGTCGCAGACGAGCTGACAGCCTACCTCTCGTCCAAGGAGCGTGCCCACCGGTCATTCCTACCGCCGTTTGCCGAAAAAGTCGGTGAGTTTGAGAGCTTTAGCGAGCCGATGCAGACCGCGCAGGGCAAGATATGTAAAATTTACAACGTTGGCGAGATACTCAGTCCTACCGAAGCAATAAAAATGCGTGTCGCGACGGCGGTCTTTGGCTCCCTTCCCACCTCCCGGCTTTTTGTTAATGTACGTGAAAAGCAGAGTCTTTGCTACTACTGCGTTGCCGTGTTCGGCACCATCACATCCACCGTGTCGGTGGATAGCGGTGTGGAGCACCATAACGCCGAGCGCACTCTTGAGGCTATCGACGTCGAACTGTGCAAACTGACCGAGACCGAGGTGGACGAAAAGGAATTGAACGACGCAAAACGGCAGTTTATCAACCAACTTAACGCCGCCGCCGACAGTCTTGCCGCCACCGAATCCTGGTGTTTTGCCGGCATAATTAAAAATGATTTCACCACCATAGAGCAGGCGAAAAAGATAATACAATCCACCACCCCAGCCGATGTTAAACGGCTGCTCACCATGCTAAAGCCGGCGGTCAGCTATACCCTCGCCGCTACGGAATAATCGAAAGGAATTTGATCTGATGACATTTTATGACAATCTCGCCGAGAAGATTGTTTTGCCCTGCGGTCTGAGTGTTTATGTTGCACCGATGCCAAATTTTGCGGCGGTACACGCCATCTACGGCACAGATTTCGGCTCGGTAGATAAGCAGTTTGTCGGCAAAAACGGTGAGATTACCCTGCCGGAAGGTATTGCACACTTTTTAGAGCACAAGATGTTTGAAAACGAGGAGGGTGACGCCTTTTCCCTCTATGCCAAGACCGGCGCGTCTGCCAATGCCTACACCAGTTTTGACAAGACGTGCTACCTTTTCACCGCAACGGAAAACATCGATGAATCACTTGACATACTCCTATCCTTTGTCTCACGTCCCTACTTTACCGACGAAACAGTGGAAAAAGAACAGGGCATCATCGGGCAGGAGATAAAGATGTATGAGGATAATCCAGATTGGAGACTCTTTTTCGGAGTGCTCTCTTCCCTCTATGTCAATCACCCGATAAAGGACGATATTGCAGGGACGGTGACCAGTATATCGGAGATCACTCCGGAGGTGCTCTACTCTTGCACCGATGCATTTTACACCGGCTCCAACATGGTCCTGTCTGTTGCAGGCAATATCACAAAGGAGCAGGTGTTAAACGCGTGTGAGCGAGCCGGACTTCTCTGCGGCGAGCCGGCAAAGCCGGTCAAGCGCATTACCGTAGATGAGCCGGAGCATGTGGCGCAAAAACACTACGAAATTCAAATGCCTATCGGTTTGCCACAGATTGCAATAGGGTATAAAGAAAAAGCACTGACACCACAGACCGCCGCCAAGGGTGAGATTATCGGCGCCCTTCTGAGCGAGATGATCTGCGGCAGTATGACGCCTCTTTATCGCAAACTATATGACGAGGGGCTCATCACCCATGATCTCGGATGTGAATTTTTATCCGGCAGGGATTATCTTTGCTATATTTTTTCATCGGAAACACGCTCACCGGAACGAGTGAGTGAGCTGTTGAGGGAGGAGATATCCCGATTAAAGAGGGATGGACTTCCAACCGAGATATTTGAAGCGGCAAAAAAAGGATTGTACGGCGATTATGTCAGTGAGTTTGACAGTCCGGAAGATGTTGCGACCATGATGAGCGGCGCTTTTTTCAAAAAACGCGAACCTTTTGTCGAGATTGCAATAGTGCGAGATATCACCTTCCAGGAAGTTAGCGCGGCTTTCTCCGAGATGTTTTGTGAGGACCGCAGTTCCACCGTGATACTGCGCCCACTTTAGCAATAAGAAAGGAACATAGAATGTACAATGTCAGTTTCCCGACACTGGGTATTGAATTAGAGGTTAGCCGTATCGCGTTCAGCATCGGCAATATTAACATCTACTGGTACGGCATATGTATTGTAATCGGTATTCTTATCGGTCTGCTCTACTTCAACTTTAAGGCTAAGAGCTTCGGCATCGACCCGGACAGAGGGCTTGATGTGATCATCATCTCCGGCATTGCCGGTGTCATCGGTGCGCGTGTCTACTATGTCATCTTCTCCCCAACCCCGTTTGACAGCTTTATTGAAATGATTGACATCCGCAACGGCGGTCTTGCTATATATGGCGCGATTATTGGTGCATTTGTTGTCGCTCTGCTCGCCTGTCGTCTGCGCAAGGTTCCGCTACTGCCTATGTTCGACATTGCTGTCGTCGGCTTTGCCATCGGTCAGGCATGTGGTCGTTGGGGCAACTTTTTTAACCAAGAGGCTTTCGGCACCAACACCGACTCTGTCTTTGGCATGATTAGCGAGGGGACAACGCGATACCTCTCCGGTGTTCAGGAGACGCTTGCCGCCTCCGGCATAACTGTCGATCCCTATGCGCCCGTTCACCCGACCTTTTTGTACGAGTCGGTCTGGTGTCTGCTTTGCTTTATCGGTCTTGTGCTCTATGCAAAACATCGCAAGTTTAACGGTGAGATGTTTCTTTTGTATCTATTCCTTTACAGTTTAGAGCGCGCATTTATCGAGGGGCTGCGCACCGACAGTCTAATGATACTCAACGCGAGGGTCTCTCAGATACTTGCAATTGCAATTTGTGTCGTGACATTGTTCCTGCTGATTCGCTTTTACACCAACGCCAAGCTGCGAAATCGTGCCCCGTTCAAGCTGCTCCCCTACTTTGAGCCGGTCGCAAAGGTTGAAAAATCGGATGACAAGGACGAGGAAAAATCGTCCAACGACACTCACGAAGAGATCGAGGAGGAAAGCGACGAAACCGTCTCTGACGAGAAAGATAATTCCGACGATCCGCAGGAAGATGAAGAATAAAGCACTGCAACTGCGCGCACGGATGGCGGCGGTCGCGGCAGGGATATGCGGATACTGCAAGAGTAGCACAGGCGAGGAATACTCCTTTGATGTTATTCCCCCACGTTCGGCGTGTGACATTGGTTGCGACCACGGCAAACTTGCTGTTTGGCTGTCGTAGCATACCGACATATCACTGGTGGCGGCAGACAAAAATGAACTGCCACTTGCCAAGGCACAGCGCCTTGCTACCCTTCGTGGTTCCAACATAAAGATTCGTCTCTCCGATGGGTTGGACGATATAGCGCCGGATGAGGCAGAGCTGGTTACCATATCCGGCATGAGTGGGATAACAATGGTGCAGATACTTTCACGGTGTGGATGGCTTTTTGACAATACCAAAAGGTTGGTGCTCTTGCCGGCGTGTAAGACGACGGTGATAGAGGACTGGCTCAGCGAAAACAATATAGTTTTCACTCGATTCCCGGTATCGCAAGGGAAAAAGCAGTACACTCTACTTTTAGGTGAAATATGCCGGACATAAAAACAATAATGAACGCGCTGGAAAGGATAGCCCCGCTGTCATTGCAGTGTGAATGGGACAACTCCGGACTGTTGGTGGACAGCAAACGGGAGATTGAAAGTGTGCTTTTATGCCTTGACGTAACTCCACCGGTCATAGCCGAGGCGGTAAGTAGACATGCAGATCTTATCATATCCCACCATCCGGTGATATTTAAACCGCTCAGCTCACTAAAAAGCAGCGATCCGGTCTATCAACTCTGCCAAAAAAACATCTCCTGCATTGCTATGCACACCAATCTTGATGCGGCGAAAGGTGGTGTGAACGACCATCTTGCCGAGCTTTTTGGCATTGATGAGCCTTCTCTTTTTGAGAACATTGGACGCATAGGGCGGCTCAAACGGGACTATTCCACTATCGAATTGGTCAAAAAGGCGGCAGGACTGCTCTCCTACTCTCCACGATTCTATGACAGCGGCTCAACTATAAGGACTCTTGCGATAGTCGGCGGTGCCGGCTCGATGGTGGATGAGGCTTTTAATGCCGGCGCGGATCTTTTGTTGACCGGTGAGGTAAAACATAGCGATTGGCTACTCGCACAAAGGCTCGGCGTGTCACTCATAGAGGCGGGGCACTTTGCTACCGAATGGCCGGTTGTGGAGCTATTATACGATCGAATGTATGAGATGTTCGATCACTCCGAGATTGAGTTTTTTGTTTCGGCAGTTGAAGAAGAGCCGACGACATTATATATGAAAGGAGCACCGCCGTGGCGCTCGACGCAGTAACCATATCATTGATATCAAACGAGCTTGCCGAGCGGATAAAGGGTGTTCGGCTGGATAAAATCTTTATGCCGTCAAAGGAGGAGATTGTTTTCTCACTCCGTTCACGCACCGAGAGTTTCAAGCTGTTTATCTGCCTACGCTCGGGCGGAGCACGAATCGGGCTGACCGATGAGGTTTTTGAAAACCCGGAGGTTCCGCCCTCTTTTTGTATGCTTCTTCGCAAGCATCTGAGCGGTGGAAGAATTTTAGATGTAGAGCCGGTCTACGGCGAGAGGGTAATTAATATACGTATTGCGGCAACCAACGAACTTGGGGACGGACGTATAATTATTGCCGCTATCGAGATGATGGGACGATATGTTAATCTCGTGATATATGACGAGAGCGGACCCATTATCGATGCATTGAAGCGGATAGATTTCGAGGCGAGTGACCAACGTCAGCTTCTGCCGGGGCTTAAATATACCTTCCCACCAAAACAGGACAGACCCTACTTCCTTGATGCCGAACCGGAGCATCTCGCCGATAAGATTATCGAGGGTGAGGATGCACAGCGCGCACTCATGGGCGGAGTTAGCGGTATAGGTCCTGTTGTCGCGCGTGAAATATTAAAACGTGCCGGTTTGGAGCTGCGCGATGACAATTTTGACCGAAACAGGCTCATAGAGGCTATAGAGCAGGTGCAATCGGCGGCAACGTCCGGGGAGCCTCCGGTGATGGTCAAGAATGAAAACGGGGAGCCGTGCGAGTTCTGCTTTTTTACACCAATTCAATTTCCGAGCGACTACAGCCTTGTTCCATATAACAACTACAGCACGCTACTGGGCGACTACTACAGCGCAAGAGAGCAAAAATTGCGCCTCAATCAAAAGTCCGGCAATCTATCAAGACAGGTAAAACAACTCTTAGAGCGCAGTGTGCGAAAGCTCTCGGCGCGACGTGACGAGTTAGAGAAGAGTGGCAACAGTGAGCAAAGCCGACTTTTCGGTGAACTGCTCGCGGCGAATATCCACCGTTTTGCGCGCGGTGATGCCTCGGTCGAGCTTGAGAACTATTATACCGGCGAAACGGTCAAGATATCGCTTGATCGCCGTCTCTCCCCCTCTGCAAACAGCCAGAAATACTATAACGAGTACAAAAAAAAGCAGACCGCCGTGCGTATGCTGGACGGGCTGATTAGAGAAGGCGAACTGGAAATGGAGTACCTTAAAACGGTGCAGTATGAGACCGGTGCCGCTACAAGCGAGGCGGAACTGTTGGAAATTCGCCGTGAACTAAAGGAAGCAGGTTACCTCAAAAACTATAAACAGCGTAACAAAAGGCAAAAACCTGCCGATTTTCTTCGCTTTGTCTCCTGCGATGGATTTTTGATCCTTGTCGGCCGTAACAATCTACAAAACGAGAAGCTCTCGGTCAAAACAGCAAGGGGCAAGGATTACTGGTTCCATGTCAAAAACGCCCCCGGCTCACATGTTGTGGTGATGAGCGAGGGTCAGGATATCCCAAACTCGACCCTGAATGATGCCGCCGCCCTCGCGGTCTACTATTCCGGACAGCGCACCGGCAACAAGGTACCGGTGGATTACACCATGGTCAAAAACCTCAAAAAAACCTCCGACCTACCTCTCGGAATGGTTATCTATGAGGTGTACGAGACCGCGTTTGTAACACCGGAAGAACAGCAGATTGAGCGGTTGCTTGGCTCGGCAATATAGCGCAACTATCGCCCTCTCGCCGGCCACAAAAGCAAGCAAAAAGTCAATAGGGATATGCTATACTTTTACTCAAGAATAAGAGCAAAAACCCTATTCCAGTTCGATATAACTGCTATGATCTAATAATTTTGACACAACTGCAATTGACAGTGCAAAAACTGCAAGAATTACTAAGAATTTTTTCATTTTGTCCCCCTTTACCTATGTTTAATACGGAACTATGATAAAGTTACCGTACTCCTCAATAAACGCCCTGCCCTCACCATTTTTTCCAGGCTCGGCGGTGGTCATATTCAACAAAAATGTTTTACCGGGTTTGGCGATAATACCAACCGAGTCGAGCATTTTTTTATCAATTATAAACTCCGCACCCCAATAAAACCCCTGATTGTCATCACCCGAGAGGTAGGATACACCCGACAAGGTAATCTTTTTGTCCTCTCCACCGTCAACGTCGGCCTGTGCCCCCGATTTGTTGTCGAGCTCGATGGTAAGCTCACAGGCTCTCTCGTCGGAACAAAGCTTTAGCCGCACCGAAGTTGTCGCAATATCGGCACGCTCAAAAACCCTAACTCCCACCGCTATTCCGCCGTTAATAATATAAAACCTTGCATAGCAGTATATCTCATTTATATCCCCAAAAAAGTGCCGGATCTTGACTGCTCCGAGCGTGTCAAATTCAAGCGGTGTACTGCTTTGGGTCAACATCACAGTCTTTTTCTGCATCCTATTCTCTCAATATTATCTTTATATTATATTACCATATTATTCTATAAAAATCAACCGGTGATAACATAATGGCAACAATATTTTCGGGACGCACCATTTAATATTGCATTTTTTGTCGAATTGTATTATAATATAGAAAATGGTAGTAAAGAGGTATAACCGATGGCTCGTAAAGCAAGGATAATACAAAATAACGCTATCTATCATATCTTAATTAAAGGTTGCACCGAGAGTCCCCTCTTTCGTGACAGAGGTGATTATCGGCATTTTTTGAACCTGATTTCCGACAGGGTGGACCGTGGCGATTTTACCTTGATATGCTACTGTCTGCTACCGGACCATGCTCATATAATTTGCAGGGCAAAAGATTCCGAGCCCGGTGTTTTTATGAAGTCGCTCGGGGTACGCTACGCCCTCTACTATAACTCACGTTATAACCGTAGCGGTCCGGTATTTGCCGGACGGTTTAAAAGCGAGATAGTCAAGGATGATGAACATTTAAAACGTCTCTCTCGTTTTATTCTTCAAGATCCGGTTCGTCTCGGCCTGTCGGTCGATGCCCTCGACTATGAAAACAGCAGTGCCAACAGCTATATTCTCCCCTCCGGTAAACTTGTGGATACCGCAGCGCTCCTCACGCTTTTTGACGAGGATGTCTCACAGGCTAAAACGATGTTACTGAAATACCTTGCCAACCGCTCTGCCGAATGGTTCACCGACGAAAATGCGGCACCGAAACTGCGCATACAACACCGCCTCGACATAGAACGTCGATGTTGGAGGGTGTTGTCCTCCGACTTTGGTGTTATGCCGAGCGACGCCTTAACGCTCGGCGAAGATAGATTGAATGACGCCATACTTGCACTGCGCGCCGAGGGTGCAACCCTTAAACAGATAATGACTTTCACCGGCTGTAGCTACTATCGAGTGCAAAAGGTTACCTCAAATTTACCCCAGTAATTTACATGGTAAATTTTCCCACACAGTCTGTAATATATTTCCAATCATTATGGCAGGACTTTAGATAGTCCTGTCCCTTTTTTGTCATACGATAGTATTTTCTCGGCGGTCCGCTCGATATGTCTTTGGAAAAACACTCGGTGTAACCGTCAGAGAGCAGTCGTCGAAGTATGGTATAGACGGTTTGTTCGCTGGTATCGCTAAAAACGGCAAGTATGCTCTTCATTATTTCGTAGCCGTAAAACTCGCCACCCGAGACAACATGAAGTATGCAGTATTCCAGCACTCCTTTTTTAAGCTGTGCGAGCATTTCGCCTCCTTATTATTGTGTACATCACAAAACAGAGCAGGGTGCATATTGACAGCCGAATGACAAGCTCCAGGGCGATAAGACCGACATGAGAGGACAGTTGCCGCTCGATATCTTCCGGCGAACTTAGCTGTGACAAAAAGCGTGCACAGGCAGTAAAAAACGTGCATAAACTGAGGTTGAGGCATACCATAGGCAGGGCAAAAAATCCGATACGAATACTCATAAGCGCCCATCCCGCAGCGGTGAGAGTTACTGCAAGGTTTAAAATTTCTAAACATGTAGCAAAAATGTAACCGATATTGCTCGGTGTAATTTCCGTCGTCATTGCATCGATAATCGAGAAAATTTTCTGGTCATGTACGGTACTGAAAAAGATATAGTTTATCAATATCCCAATGATTAATACGATGGCAAAATTTACTATATAGCCGACAATAATCCTTCGTGTCGGTTTTTTTGTTATATCAATCATGGCTCTGCCCATTATTACGACAAATCCGCTGATTAATAAAACCATCATCATGGTGAAAACAGTAATGTCAAATAATGTTGATATGCTCAGTGGAAAGGTAGCACGCACAAAGAGCTGATAGTGACTTAATATTGACAGGGCAAGCAAGAGTAATATTCTAATCGGCAACCATGTGGTCGGCATACCGCCGAGCTGTTCACTGATGATAAGGTCTACATCGCCGCACTGAGCCACTAATTCTTCTTCCGATTTATCTGCATTCTCAGTAAAATATCGCTCATATCCCATCATCACCTCCCCTACTTTTTTTCGAGGAAGATGCAACCATAATCCACGCCTTAACCGATTCATAAACACAGCTTTATTCATGACAAACCTCATTGCAACTACTGACCTATAAACAGTATAACACACTACTGTTTATAGGTCAATAGTTTTGTATAAAATTTCTGTTCTCGGCATACTTTTTATTAACAGGTAATTATTGGAAGGGGTACCCATGTTTTTACAGATATTTACATATGTCGCACAAAACTTACTCTATTTTTTCCTGCATTTTGAGTCCGGAAGTTTCCCGAAACCGCTTAATGCAAAGGAGGAACGGGAGACACTCGAGCTGTGGGCGAGCGGCTCCACCGAAGCAAGAGATAAGCTGATAAGCCACAATCTACGCCTTGTCGCGCACATAGCAAAAAAATATCACAACTCTTCACAGGAGCTGGACGACTATGTCTCGATAGGAACAATCGGCCTTATAAAAGCCGTCAACACGTTTAAGATAGAAAAGGGAAGATTTTCCAGTTATGCTGCTCGATGTATTGAAAACGAACTACTCATGAACCTGCGTTCGGCAAAGAAAACGCAAAACACCGTGTATCTCAGCGACATAATTGACAGTGATAAAGACGGTGCAAACCTCACTCGGGAGGATTCCGTCGCGGACGATGTCGAGATTAGTGAAATCGCAGAACACAACGAGGAGGTGGAAAAACTCTACCGAACCATCTCACAAAAGTTAGAGCCGAGAGAGCGGCAGATAATTCGCCTACGGTATGGTCTCGGTGGATGCAAGCCTATGTCACAACAACAGGTGTGTGACATACTCGGAATTTCCCGCTCCTACGTCTCACGTCTTGAAAAAAAAACTATTGAGAAGTTGCGAGGAGAGATGCGGTAAGGATCAATATCCGTACAAGGTATGCCTTATGCTCGTCACCGCGCTCGCTCCGTCTGCTACCGCCGTCGTAATCTGACGCAGGGTTTTGGTGCGCAGGTCACCGGCTACATATAGACCCTTGAGTGAACTCTCGCAGTCCTCTCCAGCTACGACATAGCCATGGGGGTCGAGCGATACTAAATCTTTTATCAGTGCCGTTTCCGGTGTTGTACCGACCGCAATGAATACACCGTCTATCGATATTTCGCTCTCACCGCCGTCGGTATTTTTTAAACTAAGTCCGCTGACACGCTCATCGCCTAAGATATCGAGTACGTTGGTATTCCACACTATCTCAACGTTTTCACATTCAAACAACTTTTTTTCAAGGTATCCGCCGGCACGCAGCTTATCGCGTCGGTGTATGAGATAAACCTTTTTGCAGAGGGCGGACAAATATATTGCATCCTCCACCGCTGTATAACTCCCCCCAACAACGGCGGTCGTTTTTTCCTTATAAAATGCGCCGTCACAGGTTGCACAGTAGGAGACGCCCTTGCCGGCAAGCCGTTTTTCCCCCTCGACACCGAGCTTTCGATAGACTGCGCCGGTGGCAATAAGCACCGTTTTACACTCCACGCTCTCGTCGGCGGTGGTAACCACAAACCCATTTGTCGTCTTATCGATGGACTTGACCGTCTTGGTCTTTATCTCTACACCCATCTTCTCGGCATGTTCCTTAAACTTCATACCCATATCAAAGCCGTTTATGCCGGGAAGTCCGAGGTAGTTATCCACCTCATAGGTCAAAAGAACCTGACCTCCGGCAACATAGTTGCTCTCGTAAAGCTCTATGTCAAGTCCTGCCCTCACCGCATATACTGCCGCCGAAAGTCCTGCCGGCCCCGCGCCTACAATAACTATATCTTTCATATTTATGACCATTCCTTTCTCTCGGTGTTTGAAAATTTGTTTTCAAACTTAATCTCTTTTAATTAAAAGGATTGGAATATTTTTCATATCCCAACCCCTAAACTTAAAATTATGTTTAATATTTATCGCTGTAGTCCGCCGTTATGGTCGGGGGCATCTGAGCTGATGCTATGTTATTAGTAACACCTTGATTCCCACCGATAAGTTTAAAATCTGCAATGAGATTTTTAAGCATATCCGATTGGCTGAACAGCTCCTCACTCGCCGCCGCACTCTCCTCACTGGTGGCGGAGTTGGTCTGGACGACCTGAGAAATCTGATCAAGACCTACATTAACCTGCTCGATAGAGGTAGCCTGCTCGTTGGTTGCCTCCTGAATTTCACCCATAACAACTGTGGTGCTGGTGACGCCTGCTACGACATTCTCAAGGTCTGCCGCCGTGATACGTGCCATATTTGCACCGTCCTCGATAGCACGTATTGAGCCCTCGATAAGCTCGGTAGTGTTCTTTGCCGCCTGAGCCGATTTTCCGGCAAGGTTTCGAACCTCGTCCGCAACAACCGCAAAGCCTTTACCTGCCGCGCCTGCTCTTGCCGCCTCAACCGCCGCGTTTAGCGCTAAGATGTTGGTCTGGAATGCGATATCTTCAATGGTTTTGATGATATTGGATATCTCTTTGGATTTAGATTCTATCTCGGTCATGGAGGTCATGAGATCCTCCATATGTGTATTGCTGGTGTTGACCGCCTCGACCACACCGTTTGCCATACCGCCTGCCTTGTCGCAGTTGGCGGCGTTGTGCTTAACCTGCTCCGAAATGGTGGAGATGGACGCCGCAAGCTCCTGCAAAGAACTCGCCTGTTCAATAGCACCCTGAGCAAGTGCCTGTGATCCGGTGGAAACCTGGTCGGAACCGGAGGCTACCTGAGATGAGACGTTGCCTATCTGACTCATGACATCGGAAATTACATTTGTAAATCTGACGAATGATTCTTCAATTCTTTTAAAGTCGCCACGGAAAGGTACGTTAGGTGCCGGAAGAACAAAGTTCTTCTCCGCAAACATTCCCATGACCATAGTTATGTCGGTGATATATGCGTTGATGGTGTCGCAAGACTCTTTAAACTGCTTTACCACCAGCCCGAGCTCATCGTTCGAGTCATAGTTGACCTCTATATTAAGGTTGCCGGCATATATCTGCTCCGAAATTTTTGTCAGCTCACCCACCGGTGTAAGTATACCTTTTACAAGACTTATGAGCACAATCACACTGAATATGAGACTAAATGCAATGGCAACATAAACCACAATGGCAATTATTTCGGTCATCTCGGCGGCAGAGGTGACGGCATCGCTTGCTGCGGTGTCCTCACTATTGCTAAACTTCGCAATCTCTTCAAAAACGGTGTTTATTACCGGGAGGTATTCCTCGGTATACATCACAAATGCCTTAGCAGAATCCTCCGGGATGTTTGCCTGTGCAAGTGAAACAATCTCACCCCGAATACTCGCGGCGCTACTTAGTGCGGTATTAAGTGTATCAAAGTCACTTTGATTACCGTCATATAGTGCTATGTACTCGTTCATCAAGGAAATTGCATGCGTCGCCTCTGCGGTTGATTGTTCAAGCAACTGCAGAGTTTCCTCGGTAGATTGTGCCATGAGCGCACTTGCCATGGTGGCTTTTAGTGCATTAAGCTCGGTCTGAGTCTCCCAAAGCAGGACTATACTCGGCAGATTTTCGTTGCCAATGGCGCTTAAAGAGTCGTTGGTGGTGTTTAATGTGGACACCGTCACGAACGATGTGATGGTCAGTAATGCCACAATTATAGCAATTGAACCTATCAACTTGGTGCGAATTTTCATGTTTTTCATTTATTCTGCCGTCCCTTTCTATAAATAATTGTTTTTCTATTATATTTACCGCTAAAAATAGCGAGTATATTCCTATTTAATTATACAATACATAATATATTAGGTCAACAGATTATTTAATAATGTGTGTGACAAAGACACATTTATGCGAAATAAACATAGATATCACATTTTAGGGTCGCAAATATTCCAATTTTGACAATTGTTGAGTTACTTTTTGAAATTTTCAGCCATTTTGACCAATTCTTTCGCCTGTTCTTCGTTCTCGGCGGTTATGCAATACATAATCCCCTCCGGCGACACGTTTTCAAGCAGTGTTTTCAGCTCGTGCGGTTCGGCGTTTATCTGCACCGATTTACCGGAATTTTGTATCTTTTTGATGACATCAATCCAGTGTACGGCGGTGGGTTGCCCTGCACCGTAGACCCACTGTATACCCTTTAGCTCCTCTATCTGCAATAGTCGGTCAAGATGTTTGAGCGCGTCCGGCCCGTCAAGGTGGTAGACGCTCGCATCCAAAAACTTAATCTCCTCAATCAGCTCCGGTATGACAAAATCCTCGAACATCTGCTCGCTTATCATGCAGGAGAAGTCACAGCTGGTCACATACCAACGACCCGGGTGCCATATCCCCATCCAGTTGGTGGTGCCGCCTTGATATTTTGAGGTGAGGGCGTAATGGTCGTTAAAAACCTCCTTAAACCCATCCAGCAATGCAAATGCACCCTTGCAGAAAAACTCCGGGTTGTCAAGGGTATCGATGCAAAGCTCCTGCGGGCCGCGCATAGCGACTAATGCGTCGACACCGGGGTGCAGGTCGGTCACTCCGACTATAAATTTGTCCCGAGCGAACTCGGTCAATGCACTCGTCATCTCGCCTATTTTTTTGTAGTATTCTCCGTCCTTTTTCAATGAAATTCCGGTGAAATTCTCGACATCGTCGTCGGTCATAAAAGGTTCGGCCCAGCTTGTGTCCTCACCGAATTCCAGCTCGGTGCCGTAGAGTGCCGCAAAGATATCCGGTCCGAGGTTCGCCCAATGCTGAGGCAGTGCGTCACCGGCAAAAAATACGTTTTGCATCCTGTGCTCTGCGCATTTTAACATGTATTCAACATCACACCAGCGCTCTTTCAGCGAGGCATGATTTGAGACAGGAAGGGGCTTTGCTCCATCTTTTGGGGCGGTTATGCTGAGCAGAGGACGATCATGGTTTTCCCTTGCCCAGAATTCGGCGTGTTTTTTCGTTATAGCGTCAAAATTCTCGCAGTAAAGCATATCTTATATTCCTTTCTACCAATAGTTATCTTAAAAATTCTTCGCGAACTATCTGCACAGCGCGGTTCAACTTATCCCTGTTGCCGTTTAGACGGTAGATGTCCCGAAACAACACCTCTTTTTTGCAGTCCTTGGTCAATCTCGCTGTCTTGGCAATGTAATCGCGGAATGCCGACTCGTCCAACTCTTTCTCTATGCCGATAAAGTTAGGGGACGGCTTTCTTGAATAGATTATATCTCTGCCTGCAAGCTTGCGTGACATGATATCCTCGTCACACCAAGGAGATATCGAGACCTTTCGCAGGTTGTGGTAGTTCTCAACACAGTCGTCAAAAAAGTCGTGCACCGGCTCACAACAGCCGTAATAGAGTAATCCGAACTGCTTTGACAGCTCAAGATAATAGGGGTAGATAAACTCCTTGTACATCTCGGGCGATACACCGACCGTCTCCTGAGAGTTGAGGTGACCAAATGTGTGGACACTTTTGACCCTACCACCGTCACCGACGAGCTCGTCATTGAAACAAAAACTACCACTGCCCATATAGTCGTTGCCGTTGTTTAAAAAGAGGATGTCGTTCTCCTCCTCAAACCTCAACAGTCGGACAAGGTCATCCACCACAAACTGCATGAGGGTGTGAAACTCGTCGGGGGTCGTCATCATGGAGATAAACATATTCTCCATTCCCATCAGGTTGACGACAAGTTGGGTTATACCAAACTCCCAGTAGTTGAGAGTGTTGACCTTTTTTATCGGTAGGATATCACCGAGCGTCTCCTCCGCGAGAGCGATGTTTAGGCTTGTTTTCTCGGCGTCATAGCTGTTAATGGTCGGCTTTAACTTTTCTAAATCCTCCTCCAAATCCTCGAGGATTGGGTCAATGTGGTAGCCAAGACCATCGTCGGCGTAGGTTCGCCCGACCTCCTGTTGCCACATTTTACGGTTGATGACAACCTCGACAGGAAAAAAGTCCGGAATGACACGGTCATCGTCAATGAGTTCATGTGCAGTTATACTTTGTTGAAGCTTTCGCTCTATTTCGCGCATTTTAGGGTCGGAGCATTTCATCTCCGGCAGAATTTCACCCCAAAAACTCTGCACCTCCATCACCACCATCGGTTGCTCCCCTTTGAGGCGGTTGTGGTCATACCATCTCTTTATCTTTTGCTGTGTTGTCGGTAGCATCGCATATTCTAACTGTTTTTTTGCAAGTTCCCGCAGATACTCTCGTTCGTTTGTTACCATGAGTATACAATCCTTTCATTATACATATAGTTGAACATCGCCTGTCAACATCCTATTTTTATATTCCGTCGGAGTTTCACCGCAGACCTGTTTAAACCGTTTACTAAAATAATACTGATCGGAAAAACCACACAGCAGTGCAATCTCACTTTGCACAATTTCGCCGGTTTTTAACAGCTCCTTTGCACGTGAGAGCCGTATTTCCTCTAAGCGGTTTATGATGGTCATGCCGGTCATGGATTTGTATGTACGTCGAAGATAGCTGTTTTCAAAGTAGAGCTCTCTCGCGATGTCGTCCACCGTAAGACCGGTATTTTGATAGTTGTCGGTCAGATACTGCTCTATCCTTTGCATTAAAATTTGTTTTTTTCCGCTCTTTTGCACCGGCATACAATCGCTCAACAACTCAAAAACACTCTCTCGGAGAACACTGCGCAGCTGTTCGGCGGTGGAACAATCATTGAGTCGGTTTGCAATCATCAGCTGTTTTTTTATAAATTCCGATCGATTTGATTTGATGTTGTTGTGGTATCTGTTATAAACCGTGACCACCAAAGTATGATAGACCGAAAGGGCGTATTGAAAGGAAAAAAGACCCTCATTGTTAACACCGAACAGTTTAATTATTTCGTCGTCGACACTGGAATAATCCTGTCGTTCAAAATGATCGATAAAGCTATCCATATCACCGACACTGTACGAGGTTTCCATATCGAGGTTTTCCACCATGCGAAATAGCGCATTTTCCCGCGCAGTGATGTGTGCCTCTCGCAATTTCAACACCGAGGTTTTTGCTATACTTAACGAACGCAACAACTCCTCCGCGTCAAAAGGTTTTAGAAGATAATCCGAGACCTCCAGTTTTATCGCCTGCCTTGCGTAGCGAAAGTCGTCATGCGCCGTCGTGATAATAATCTCTGTAGGTATGCCGAGATTTTTAACCTGTTCACTCACCTCAAGCCCGTTCATCTTTGCCATGCTGATGTCCATGAATGCGATATCCGGTTGAAGCTCTTTTATCTTCTCCAGTGCCTCCTCGCCGCTTTTTGCGGTTGATACTATCTCACAGTCCTGCTCTTCCCAATCTACAACCCGTTGCATGAAATCGAGAAAAATGTTCTCATCGTCCACCAACATGACACTATACATCATAATAATGCCTCTCTGTGCTCCTCTTCTTTTTCCATCCGCATTGGTAGGTGCAGAGCAAGGTGACAACCGCTTTGCACCTTGACGTGCTCTACCCAACCCTTTTCACCGTAAAAAAGTCGTATTCGGTCGACTACGTTTTTCAGACCAAATCCATACTCGTCCTTATCATCAACCTCGCCGCTGACGCACTGTCTAAAACGCTCATCTGTCATGCCCATACCATCATCCTTGACCGAAATTATGACCGAATCGCCTTCGCTCTTTGCAAAGAGTTGAATGTTCCCCCTTCGATGGGTTGGCTTTATCCCATGATAGATTGCATTTTCTACAAGTGGTTGGAGGGTGAGTTTCGGCACTATTATCTCACCAAGTTCATCCGACAGTTCTATATCGTAAGACAACGTGTCGTTGTAGCGCACCGATTGTATCTCGAGATATCGTTCCACCGCATTAAACTCCTTTTTGAGTGATATCAACTCGGCTCCATGGGAGAGGGCAAGGCGATAGTAGCCGGCGAGTGCCTTGATTACAAAGTTTGCCTCCTCCACACGACCCATGCCGTTCAGACAGTAGACGGTGTCGAGGGTGTTGTATAAAAAGTGGGGCTTAATCTGCGCCTGTAATAGCCGCATCTCTAACTGCCGTCGCTCACGCTTCTCCTCCCCTATGCTCAAAAATAGCTGATGGTTTTGGTCTATCATCATGTTATAACTGTCGATAAGCAGATCCGTCTCATGGTATCTGGAGCGGTCGGTGAGCTTTTGCGGCAGTTCATTCGGCGTGCGCACCATGTGTGCCGAGAGGGTGGCTATAGGGCTTGCGATGTGTCGGGACAGGGCGACCACCGCAAGATACAAAAACAACATGACGATCACCGCGACAATGATAATGAAAATAGTAATGGTGTTTAAATCCGCAATATCCGCACTGATATCATAACCGGATAAAAGTATAAAGTTATCCACGGCATATCTATGTTTTATAAATCCGTTATCATTATTAAGACTATCGATAGTTGCACCACTATATTCCAACGCATCGTTATAGGTCATGTTGGATAGTGAATCAACAATTTCACGATCATCACTGCTGACAATTAAACCGTCATTTATCAAGAGATAGCGCGAATTTTCCAGCTTTGCGTCTCTTATGTAGGCGGAATAATAATCATGTTCGTTGAGTGTTATAATAATATATCCGAGTGTGATGTTGGAACCTATCTCTCGCAACGACTTTGCATACCTAATACCTCCACCACCGAATATTTCGCTGTCGAGTTCACCGTTGAACAACCATCTGCCGGTGGTGGTGATATTGTTGTCGCGAAGGTTCTTTGTTGCATCGTCAACATTCTGCATCAATAGGAGTCTTGAGTCACTGTTGACGAGATATAGGTCACCGTTGTTATATAAAACCGCAATGCTCGCAGCATAAGGGAGCTTTAAAAAACTGCTCTCAAACGAGGTGCGAATCTTTGCGGAGGTGTAGCTACTGAAAAAGTCGGGATAATCCGGTCCCGTTTGGAGATGCAGGGTATCATTGAGTGTAAAAATCAGGTTGTTGCATTCATTTTTTATATTTGCATGAATCGTCTCGATGGCGTTAGCCACCGAGACGCTTTCATATCTGTGTGCCTGTGCGTAACTTTCAAGAGAAAGTTCGCGGTAGATGATCTGAATTACCGCAACAACGCAAACAATTAACACCAAAAAGAATGCTATAAACGTCCTTGTTATTCTGTTGCGAATTGTGGTTTTCATTAGGTAATCTCGAAATATTCGTGCTAATTCTTAAGTCCGGTCAGAGCCATGGATTCGCTCACTCTGTTGCTGAAGAAGAGGTATAGTATAACGACCGGAGCACTCGCTATGACCAGCGCCGCACCGATGGGACCCCATTCGGTGGAGAACATGCCGTAAAATCCGGCGAGACCGAGCGGCAGGGTTTTGAGGTCGTTGTCGGTGATAAGTATAAGTGCCAGGCTGAACTCGTTCCAGTTGGTCATAAATTGGTAGATAAGCAGAACCGAGATCGCCGATTTCATCTGCGGCAGAATAATCTGGAAGTAGGTGCGATAAAAACCTGCGCCCTCCATATAAGCCGACTCTTCCAACTCCATCGGTAGGCTGACATAAAAACCGTACAGCACCATCACCGCAAAGGGGAAGCTGAGCGCAATATACGGAATAATAAGCGACCAAAGGGTGTTGGTGAAACCGAGTGTGCGCACCATGACAACCAATGGTGTCATAATAGCCTGAATGGGGATGAACATGCCTGCCATGATATAGGCGTGCGCCGACTTCATCTTGCGATTTTTAACCCTTGCAACGACGTAGGTGAACATCAGCGCAAAAAGTATGCCAAAAAACATGGAAAAGATGGCGACATAGACGCTGTTCATGAAATAAAGGCCGATGTCGAACTGGTTGAGTGCCTGTGTATAGTTCTCCCATCTTGGGATTATCGGTGGACCGAACGGGTTGGTAATAAAAATTTCTTCGTTGTCTTTAAGGGAATAAAATCCCATCCATATGACCGGATACAGACAGAGCACGGCATATACGGTCAAAATAAGGTATATCAACCCACGGAAAGGACTAAATTTAACTTTTTTCATAATCATAATCCTTTCTTAATATTCTACTTCAAAGCGGCGTGTGAGTCGATTGATGATAAGCATCATTCCAACGCATATGACAACAATGACAACCGCGATGGCAGAGCCGTAGCCGTATTCTTGAAGTTTAAAAAGACCGTCATACATCATGATGGACATGGTGGTGGTATAGTTGCCGGGACCGCCTGCGGTCATAAGGAATATCATCTCGAACGCACGAAAACCGAAGGTGATACACATGACAAAACATACGCGCAGGGTCGGTGCGACAAGCGGAAGAGTGACGTTGAAAAACTGTCGTGCCTTGCTTGCACCGTCGATAGTGGCGGCCTCATAATAGACACCGGGGACGTTTTTCATGGCGGCGTAGATAATTAGCATATGGTAGCCCATGCCTTTCCATGCGTCGGCGATGACGATGGCAATGATGCCCTTTATCGGCTCGTTCAGCCAGGTTTGTTGCCAGTCGATGCCCATACTCTCGGCGAGCTGATTGATAAGACCGAAGTCACCGTGATAGATGGATATCCAAAGCTGTGCAACGACCGACACCGATAGTAGCACCGGGAAGAAGAATATGTCCTTAAA
>CAYJMO010000017.1:0-27543 GCA_964371365.1 uncultured Oscillospiraceae bacterium | reverse complement strand
GACAACAAGCCTCTAACGGTCGGTGTAGTGGTGGGTGCACTCCTTGAAACTTTCGCCACCGCCACCTTTGCGGTGGAGGCAACCTTAATCTTGCCGACAATCTCCGCGATAAAATCGTCAAAATCACTCGGGCTTTTTACCTGTGGTTTTCTGATAAAGTCCACCGCTCCGACACCTATGGCGTCAAACGCCCGCATCGGTGTACCGCTGACCACAACGATCGGAACGGGGTGGGTGGGTATCAGCTGACGAAGAAGATTAATTCCGTCCAATTTCGGCATCTCGACATCCAATGTGACGACATCCGGTTTTAATATCTTTATCTTGCTTAAGGCCTCTATACCATCCGAGGCGACACCTACAATCTCGAAAGAGCTCTCCTCGCCAAGTCGCCTTTTCAGCATCTCGCTGAAAAAGATAGAATCATCCGCAATGAGCAGTCTGATTTTATGCATAATTATTCAACCCTTTAGTTTTCTCGCTTGTAGATTGCCGGTTTAATGTAGCTGTATCGGGTGGCGTTGCGGTTAATGTTCTCGCTGTGTCCGATACAAAGATAACCACCCGGCACCGTTACATCATAGAATTTTTCTACCAGCTTATCCTTTGTGGGTTGATCAAAATAGATCATTACATTACGACAGAATATTAGGTCAAACGGACGTTTGTTCTTAAACTGAAACGGTTCCATGAGATTGAGGGGACGAAAGACGACCTCCTTTTTAATCTTTGGCAACATTGTGAAGGTGTTATTGGCATTGTCAACCGTGAGGTATTTGCTGTGCCATTCGGCAGGTATTTCCGACAGACCCTCGGTGGGGTAGGTTGCAAGCTGTGCCTTGCCCATCGCACTTTGCGAGATGTCGGTGGCGAGAATGACGGTATCCCACTGGCTTTTTTTAGCACCGAAATACTGGTCGATGATCATGGCGATGGTATATGCCTCCTGACCGCTACTGCACCCCGCCGACCATATCTTCAGTGATTTTGTGGAGGCGTGTTTCGCCTCCAACTCCGGCAGTGCGGTGGATAGCAAAAAGTCAAAATGCTGCTGTTCACGCATAAAATAGGTGTGGTTTGTGGTAACCTTATTGAGCAGATTGGTCAGCTCGGTGCCGGTCGTGTTAAAGAGCAGCTTAAGATAGTCAGAAAAATCTGTTATCCCTCTTGCGTTCAAAACACCGGTCAGTCGACCCTCTACCAAAACCCTTTTTTTCGCCAATGTGATACCATACTTTTTGTAGACAAAGTCCACAAGCTGCTTAAATTCACTATCGGTAATTGAAATCATATTTTTGAGCCCCTATAATCAAAGATGTTAAAGTTTCATATCCGCTTCGAAAAAACTGTCAAGATTGAGGGTTAAGACAAGGCGCTCTCCCATCTTCATCACGGTAGAGAGATATTTATTGTTCTCACTTTCGCTGTGATTCGGCAGACTCACCATCTTGTTGCTGTCGATGCTCACAACATCGCTGACACTGTCAACAACAATCCCGAGAGCCATGTCGCGGTAGTTGACGACAACTATGCTGGTCTGTTCGTCATACTCCTTTTCCTCCATCATAAACTTGGTGCGTATGTTGATGACGGGGACTATCTTTCCGCGCAGGTTGATAATACCCTTGACGTAGTTCGGTACATGTGGCACGCAGGTTATCGCCTGTATGCTAATAATTTCGATAACATTAACCAGTTCGACGCCGTAAACGACGTCCTCCACATAAAATGTTAAAAAACTGCCTTTAAGATCATCGGAAACCATTGCCGATTTATTTGAATCTGACATATTATGTATCGTTCCTTTCTTTAAGATTTCGTTTCGATTTAACTTTTGAACAGAAGTTTATTTGCATCTAAAATTAGGCTGATACTGCCGTCACCGAGGATGGTACAGCCGGCAAGCCCGTGTCCCTTAATATCATATCCGTTGAAAAATGTCGGGAAGGACTTAACAACCACCTGCTGTTCACCGATGAGTTCGTCGGCAAAGATACAAGCCATCTTGTTTTCACTCTCGACCAAGAGCAGAATGCCGTCCTCAATGTTGATCTTGTCGGTCGGGAAGTTGAACTTCTGGTGCAGTCTGATAATCGGGTGGCATTCACCGCGGAGCATTATCATCTCGTTGCCCTCCACGTCGTGCAGGAGTTGGCTCGGGTCGGTCACCTTGAACGACTGCTTGATGGAGGTGATCGGAATGGTGAATATGGCATTGCCTACCGATAACTCCATACCATCCACTATGGCAAGGGTGAGAGGTATTTTAATGGTAAAGGTGCTGCCTTGACCCGGGTCACTTGTCACCGAGATACTGCCGTTACACTTTTCAATATTTTGACGAACAACGTCCATGCCGACGCCACGTCCGGAGAACTCGGTCACCTTTTCGTTGGTGGAAAAGCCGGGGAGCATTATCAACTGATAGATCTCGTTGGTGCTGTATTCACTCTCCGGTTTGACAAGAAGTCCGTTGTCTCTCGCCTTTTTAAGTAGTTTTTCAGCGTTAAGTCCACCGCCGTCGTCTATAATGTTTATGACAATTTCACCGCCGACATTCTGTGCCGAGAGGGTAAGTTTCCCTTGAGCGGGCTTGCCGTTGGCTATGCGAACGTTGGTCGGCTCGATGCCGTGGTCCATAGAGTTGCGTATCATATGCATAAACGGGTCGGTAATGCTGTCGATGATGGTCTTATCGATCTCGGTATCGCCGCCGATGGTGATCAACTCCACATCCTTGTCTAACTTTTTGCTCATGTCACGCACAATGCGGTTCATCTTTTGATAAAGACCGTTGAGCGGAACCATGCGGATAGACATGACGACATCCTGCAATTCATCGGTTAACTTGCGCAGCTGGCGGGTCGCCTTGTAGAAACTGTCGAGCGGAAGCCCCTTGAGTTCCGGGTTGGAGGCTACCATCGCTTCGGCGGTGACTATCTCGCCCATCAAATCCATCAGCTGGTCGAGTTTTTGCTGATTGACGCTGATAAGGTTTTGTTTTTTTGCACCTCCGTCCGTCGCGGTAGGAGCCGGTGCGGATTTTGCAGGTGCCGGTGCAGAATTTGCCTGTGCTGCGGGTGATGCCTGTGCCGGCATTTCACTCTCCTGATGGTTGGGGTTGTCGACAATAACTCCGCCCTGTTCGGTTATAATCTCATAACTCTTGATGTTGACGGCTGTTTCTATGGCGTCGTACACCTCCTGAGGGTCATCGCCACAGGTAAAGCGCACCAGAAAGCCGTGAGCTATAATGTCGGAGGCACAGTCCGAGTTGGTCTCGGGGTTCGGTGGGTCGCTCTCAATATGTTCGCAGAGGTCCTTGATGGTGTTGAGCAACATAAATGCACGTATGTTTTCCATCTGACAACCGTCCTCGAAAAACACCTTGACACTGTGCATAGCCTCACCGGAATTGCTCGGAGCACTCACAGCAGCATCTGCGGAACTTCCCGGCGTGGCCGAAGCAGCTGCGGCAGGTGCAGCACCGCCTTTGAGCACCGAGACTTGATCCTTTATCCTCGTAACTATAGAGGTGGAATCGGTCGGCTCATAGCTACTGATATCCTCCTGTATTTTCTCCACCTCGTTTTTCAAAAAGTCACTGCTCTGGAAAACGCAGTCAAACAGACCGGAGCTGTCACTCTTCGCACTTTCCGGCTTTTCACGGATAATGAAGAACATGTCCTCGACATGATGTGCAAGGGTGGACACGCCCTCCAGTCCCATCATTGCGGAGGAACCTTTTACCGTGTGCATTATGCGAAAGATTTCGTTGATGGCGCCTTCGTCGAATTCACCGAGACGCTCGCTGTTCAGCATAATTTCATCAAGCTGGTCGAGTAGAGTCTGAGTTTCGAACAAAAACATCTCTAACATCGGTTCTACACTGGGATCAAATACACTCATAACTTATCCTTTCTGGGTTTTTTAACCATAATCGGCTACCGTAGATTGTTAAGGAGAAATCTGTCGGCAGATCCGAAAAAAACATTTATTAAATTTTTTGTCAAATAACTATTTAATTTGGCTTTCATATATAGTATAATAGTTTTAGCGGAAATAGTAAAGTCGTTTTTCAAAAAAATATAAACATTTTGTAGGATTTAATGGCTGATATATTGCGAGTGTCCTTTCCCGGCTCGGAAAAGACCTATATAAACCCGTCCAAGGTGCCTCCCGAGGTGAGTTCACCTTTTAATCTCGTCGACCTTGCGAGGGTGGTAAAGCCGCACGCGGATGACGCGATGATGCAACAGGGCAACAATCAGCTGGAACAGAGTGAGGCGCCTGCCATCCTGCAAGAGATGCTCAAAGATCCTAAGGTTACGGTAGGGTTTTTGCGAAATATATTTATGTTGGAGGAAATATTTCGGCTGTTGCCCGGCAATAATGCGGTGGTGACCGACGAGTTGCAGGAGCTTTTCAATAAACTCATGCTCAAACCCGAGACGCTTTTAGAGGAGTTGTTGAAGCAGTCTTCGTCCGCCTCGAAATTTCAAGGCGATGCATTTTCTTTACTGCGTGGTCTCGAACAGGGCTCTGATATGCGTATGAAAGAGGCGGTGGCATCGTTTTTAAAAGCATTCAGCGGCTCTCAAAGCATGTCGGATATAATGCGCTCGGTCGCCAACAATCTTCGCTACCTCGGAGAAAATCAACAGGCGCTCAAAGATCTGTCGGGTAAGTTTTTGGCTCTTGCGGATAGCTTTTCAAAGGCGAACCCCTCTGATTTTGAGAGCTTGAAAGGTCAGGCGTTGGAACTGCTGAAACAACAGAGCGGCAGCCTTTTAAACTCACCATCACTCCAAAAGGTGAGCGCAATTTTAATCTACAACCTATCTCGCTTTCAGGACAACAAAGACTTTTTGCCTCAATCGTTGGAGAGGTTATCAAACGTCCTCACCCGAGAGGGGGAATGGGCTCAAAGCCTTTTGAGGGATCTGACCGGCAAACTTGAAAACACCGAGCTTAAAAACACGCTCTTTAACATCCTGTACGGCGACAAGCCAAACTACAGCGAATTTTTGCGGGAGTTACTCTCCTCCCTCTCGTCCGGCGCGGCGAGCAGTGGGGCGGAAAACTCCTCCTCAAAGGTTATGGACGCACTGGTCGGAATACTTATAAAGGAGGGACGCCTTGCCGACCTACAGCTCGCGAGTGACGAAAAGATTGACGACATTATAACCAGCCTCTTGTCCTCCCCTTGCAACTATACACCGCTTTTGCACTTTGTGATACCTCTCGACTTTTTTGATATGCGCGCCTTTGCCGAGATGTGGGTGGATAACAATCCGGAATACAGCTCCGGCGAAGACCGCGACGATGAACAACACCTTTTAATCGCCTTTGAGATAGAGGGGATTGGTTCTTTTGAAACCGAGATATACACCAGCGGTAAGGATATGCAGGTGCTGATACTCTGCCCCGAGCGACATATTGAGGCCTTTTCGGTCATGAAAAAGTCGCTGTCCAAAATAGTCTCACAAAGCGGTTATCGACTTAAAGATTGCAGGATAGACGAGCTGGTGCGAGGTCGCTCTTTAATGGAAGTTTTCCCCGATCTACCGCATAGAAGGTTGGGGCTTGGGGTTAAGGCGTAGATCATTGTAGGGGAGGGGTCACCTCTCCCGACATAAAGGTCATCCGTACACACCGGTCGGGATGGACAACCCATCCCCTACACCCGACCAAAATATACAACAAAAAAACAACAACCTAAAGGAAAGGGGAAAAAGTGCCATCACGTGACAAAAAGGCGGTTGCATTAAAATATGAGCCGGGCAGTGATGCCGCTCCGGTGGTGGTTGCCGCCGGTTACGGTGAGATTGCAAGCCGGATAATAGACGTCGGTGAGCAGCGAGGAATACCGGTTTTTCGCGACGACAGCACCGCCTCTCTACTGTGCATGTTGGAGGTAGGTCGAGGTGTCCCGGTTGAGCTTTATGAGGTTGTCGCGGCTATATACATCGAACTCATGACCATTTCACAAAAGATTAAGGGAAATAGCATCCCGATTCAAGCATTACCAACCCCTGACGAAAGGATAGAAGATGATCAACCTGTTTAAACGCAAGCCGGTCGAATCACCACCGCCCGAAAAAGACAAAAATTCCTTGGTCGACCTTTATTGTGAGATCGCAAAGGAGGACAACTCCATCCTTGGCTATGCAAACGTCTTGCGAGAGAATGAAAGCGAGTTGGAGATATCTTTCAGCCACATGATTCGCAACCTAACGACCGGGGAAAATATTCGACTAACATTTTATAACGACACCGAAAACAATCTCGTTTTGAGCGCCGAGATAGTCTCATCGCAGAATCTTTCAGCAGTTGTGAAAATCGTTACTCGTTCGGTGATGACCAACCATCGCACCAACTTTCGCTCACGGGTGTTTATCCCCGGGACACTGCTCTTTGATCCGACCCTTGAGGACGACGTGGACGACGCGCTGGAGTATGATATTGAGGTGAATGACATATCACTGTCGGGGCTGATGGTGATGTGTGAGGCGGATTTAAAGGCCGGTGACGCCTGTGTTGTTACATTTCGCCTGCCGAACGAGACAATGTACCTGCCGGCAATAATTAAACGACGGATAAACCGACCGGACAATGTCCATCGCCAGTACGGGCTGGAATTTTGCGAGCCGACCGTCAAACAGGTGGATGCAATCTGTCAATTTTTATTCCTGCTCGACACCGCAATGAGACAGTTGAGGAGTGAGAAGATCAGCGATTTCAAGCTGTTTGAAGACTCCTGGGATTTAATTCGTGAATGGTCGAGAAGCTACAACGAAAAGACCCCGAGTATGCTCGGTCGATATAATCGTAAAGGGATTGCAGGGCCGAACAACTTTTTTAGAAAGAGATAGTGTTGCTTCACCAAACTAAACAGTGGGCAAGGATTGGCTAATTAAAATAAGAGAGGAACATCAACCTTATGCAGTCGGAAAACAGGATTTTTGCACTCGATATCGGCACCCGAAATGTTGTCGGGCTGGTTGGTACATACGAAAAAGGTGTCTTTAAAACCGAGGCTATGCACAGTGAGGAGCACCGAGAACGCGCCATGATGGACGGCCAGATTGAGGACATTAATCAGGTCGCCGAGGTGGTGAAGTTGGTGCATGACGAGCTTACAAAACGTCTCGATGTTGAGCTGTCGGAGGTCTATGTCGCGGCGGCCGGTCGCGCCTTGCTCACGACACGTGGTGAGGCGACACTCCCGAGTGCGCAATCGGTCGGGGTTACCCCAAATCAGGTGGCGGAGTTGCAACTTTTGGCAATCGATGACGCCTACAGTAAATTAGAGACGACGGCAGGCGCAGGTGGGATGACCTGCGTCGGACATTCCGTCATAGGATACCGATTGGACGGACATCGTTTTTCCTCGCTACTCAACCATAAGGGCGAAAAAATCGAGATAGAGATCATTGCGACCTTTCTACCGGGACAGGTGGTGGACAGCCTTTATACCGCTATGAACCTTGCCGGACTTGTGGTTGCGGGGCTTACCCTTGAGCCTATCGCCGCCATGAATGCAATAGTACCTAAAGAACTCCGTTCCCTCAATATTGCGCTGGTCGACATCGGCGCCGGCACGAGTGATATCGCGCTATCTTCCGACGGCGCAATCTCGGCATATACCATGGCAACCTATGCAGGCGATGAGATTACCGAAAGGATAGTCTCCCACTATGTGGTGGACTTCAATATGGCGGAGTCGATGAAGCAGTCACTCAACCGCACCGAAATCAACTATACCGACATACTCGGCAACGAGATGACCGTAACTCCAAATGAGTTGCAGGAGGTCATTAGCCCTGCAGTCGAGGAGTTGTCCATCACCATCTGCAACAATATAGAGGAGGCAAACGGTAAGCCGCCTCAGGCAATCTTCCTTGTCGGTGGAGGCAGTAAGGTCGCCGGACTTGCACCGCTCATCGCCGGTGGGCTGTCGATGGATGCCTCCCGTGTTGCGATAGGCGGCAACAACTATATGAAGAAGATGGTCGTCTCGGACTTTGATGTATCTGACCCGAGCTTTGCCACCCCGTTCGGCATCGCAATTACCGCCGGAAGTTTGATGGGTGAGGACGGCTTTTATGTCTTTGTCAACGGCAAGAAGATACGCCTTTATTCATCGGAAAATCAGACGGTCATGGATGCACTGCTGCTGTGTGGATACAAGTACAGCCAGCTGTTAGGTCGTCCTGCAAAGCCGTTGCAGTTTATGCTTTGTGGTAATCCAAAGACCATATCCGGCAGCTTTGCCACGGCGGCGGTGATAACGGTGGGTGGTGAGAGTGCGGGCATAAGCACCGTTTTACAACGTGCCGACAGGATAACGATAGAGGTTGCGGTTGACGGAGTTGACGCCACCGCGACGATAGGGGACGTTCTGCCGGAGGTTAAGAAAGACCTCTATGTGACCGTCGCGGAACATCCGCTGCGATTCGGTAGCTTTGCTATGCTGAATGAACAGCCCGCCGACGCCGATCAAGAAATATCGAGCGGCGATGTGTTGGAGGAGGTGAGAATATCGACCCTTGGGGAACTTATGGCGGCGTCGGAGCTTGATATCTATAGCTATGACCTGCGTTTAAACGGTGAGATGTTGGAGGCGGACTATGTTCTCCAAGATGGAGACGAGATTACCATCGGTGAGGATGAAATAATTGAGATTTCTCCCAACAGCCTTGCGGCTCAGGAAGAACGCAGTGCCCCGTCGTCGGGGGACGGTGTCGCTAAACTTGACACGGGACATAATGACACCGTCGGCGAGATGGGAACCGCTGTATCGACCTCGGGTTCGCTGGAGGTGACGATAAACGATAGACCGGTCCACCTACCGCAAAAGCAGGATCGTTCCCCCTACCTGTTTGTGGATATGTTAAACTACATTGACATAGACCCGACGACCCCCAAAAGCAACATAAGAATACTGAAAAACGGGTCTAATGCCTCCTATCTTGATGTGGTCAAGGTAGGGGACAGGATTGATGTCAGCTGGGAGGAATAGGGGGGAAACAGCCTTAAAATACATTGTTGTTTATCACGTTTAACCTTAATTGATATTTATTAATAAGCCGTATCAACTCGATGTTTACCGACTGTTTTTTGTCAAGATACTTCATATAGTCGGTCGTTTTTGTGCCGTAAGCGAGCTTTACTGTAATGCCACGCAGGGTTATGTCGGCAAGTTTTACTATGACTGTATCGGCTATTACCTCAACATCATCAAGGAGAAGTCGCTCCATCTCTTGAACCATCTCGGTCAGTGATGACAGTTCGTTGTCCGGCTGAAAATTTATCATGTGTGAGGCATATCGCATCTCGATATTTTTATAACTGACTATCGGATTTGCAATGATTTTAGAGTTAGGGATGACAATCATTGTGCCGTTGATATCCTTGATATGCGTTGAGCGAACGGTCACAGCCTCCACCGAACCCTCGACATTTTCCAGCACAACCCAATCACCGACATCAAACGGTTTTTCCATGATTATGACAAGACCGCCGAAAAAGTTTGTCGCACTCTCCTGTGCGGCAAGTGCAAAGGTCAGACCACCGAGTCCGAGACCGGCGAGCAGACCGTTTACATCATAGCCGAATTCACTTATTACAATAACCGTTGAGAGAGCGATAACCAAAAACTTAAATATATAGCCGATAAAGCGAGAGACCAGCTTGCCGGTTTCGATATCCACCTTTGAGCCGACGGTGCGCAGTATCTCGGCAAAGATATCGGACGAGCCCAATATGCCGGCGGTAAGATAGATGATTATTGCAACGCGCATTATACGGGCGCTTATTGCAGTCTGACCCGATCCTAAAGTGACACCGATGCTCTCCAACAATAAAATGATGAAAAAGAATAGACCGAGAAATCCTATCATTACGGTCGTAGGCCTTGTAAAAGCACGCACGATTATTTCATCATAGTGAAAGCGTGTCTTTGCAAACCTACGAAGTAAAAAGGGGCTTATCACCCTTTTAAATAGTTTGCTCAGCAGTAACGAGCCTAAAAGTACGCCTAAAGAAATGGCAAGTAAAATAATGTTGATATTTAACGAAAAAAATGTTATCATCATATTATATTAATAACTCCTTATAGATGACTATATAGACACAGTATACAACATAATATTAATGTTGGCAACAGGAAAGGACTTTTAAACCATGCAGTATATTCATTTGCTGATAAAACCGGCGAGCGGAATGTGCAACATGCATTGCTCCTACTGCTTTTATGCGGATGAAACCTCAAAACGCGAGGTGCCCAACTATGGTTTTATGAGCGATGAAACGATACAAAACATATTGAAGAATACGCTTTGTGAAGTTACGCGCGGTTGTACAATAGCGTTTCAAGGTGGTGAGCCTACCCTCGCCGGACTTGATTTTTTTAAAAAAATGGTGCAGTACACCGAGAAGTATAATGTCAACCGATGTGAGATATCCTACGCTATCCAGACAAACGGCCTTGTGTTAGACGATGAATGGTGCGCCTTTTTTAAAAAGCATAATTTTCTGGTCGGTCTATCGTTGGACGGACCTAAAGATTTAAACGATCGCTATCGTGTCGATGCCGCAGGCAAGGGCACCTACAGCCGTATTATGCGTGCAAAACAGCTGCTGTTTAACCACAAGGTGGACACCAACGTCCTGGCAGTGCTGACGAGAGACAGCTGTCGAAGTGTGGAAAAAACCTATAACTTTTTCATAAAAAACGGACTGGAATATCAGCAATATATCCCCTGTCTTGATCCTCTTGAGGAGGTGAGAGGCGGCCACGGTTGGTCACTTCGCCCGGAGGATTATGAGCGATACCTGCGCACCGCATTCGACTGTTGGTATAACGACGCCATGAATGGTAGAAAAAAATATCATAGGATGTTTGACAATCTTTTGATAATGGCAGACGGTCGAGCACCGGAGGCGTGCGGTATGAGCGGAGTATGTTCCATGCAGTACGTTTTTGAGGCTAACGGCGATGTCTTCCCCTGCGATTTTTATATGCTGGACGACTTTCGTATCGGCAACCTTAATGAAAATACGCTCACCGAGGTGGATGCCAAGCGTGCCGAGCTCGGATTTGTAAAACAGAGCATTGTTACCGACCCCGCGTGTAGAACCTGCAACCTTTTTAACGTCTGCAACGGCGGTTGTCGCCGAGACAGAGACTACTTCAAGGACGGTCTCGGTCACAACTATTTTTGTTCGGCATATAAAAGTTTTTATCCATATGCCCTGCCGAAGGTATCACAAGTCTATAGATTTTTGATGACCGGAAGAAAATAATTGACGACATAGTCATTTAACTTGAAAAACTATATCTTTGTTTTTTATCAACTGTATGCTATTATTCTTGAAAGGATTTGTGTTATAAGATGTTCCGTTTCGACGTTTTTACTATCGCGGCCGTGTTGCTGTGTTTTGCATATCACATATTGCTTTTCAACTACTCTGCCCGAGTGCTTGAAAAGGGTCGTAAAAATTTTTGGCTTCATCTGTTGCCGACAACCTTTAATACTTTACTTATTTTCCTGTCTCCACTCTATGTTTTTCAGACATACCTTATCATTGTCGTGATCTTTTATCTCGAATTCAAGCTGTTATCAAAGGCTTCACATCGACAGATTTTGTGCGGCTCGACAATGTTTGCAGTGCATATTGCGTTAATACACTACTCCACAACCGTTGTGATCTCAAGTATAACAAGCGATAGAATCTCGGAAGTTTTAGACGATACGACCATTAACAATCGACTGTTGGTGGTCGTGTTAGTGCTACTGATTTTGGCATTGTTATTGGTACAAAGAGTAATTGATATAAGGACGATACAAAGGATCACCTGCTCGCCCCAATACGCCGAGGCAATATCCGGCATGGCAGTTGTGTTTATCTTTATAATTACGGTAGACGCCTACCTCATAAATTTTTATCCCGATTTTCCAAACCAAACACTCTACTCGATTTTGACCTTGGTGGTCATGATAGTTTTGATCTACTTTTTGTTGTTCCATGCACTTAAAATGCTGAACCTGCACAAGTTTAAGCGATTTGCCGACCAGTTGGACGAGACCTACAATCTGATACTGATGCAAAAAAAGGAGATTGCACAAAAGATTGATAAAGATGATCTCACAGGGTTGTTCAATCGTAAGTTTATCGGAGAACTGCTGGAGGAGATGTTTGAGACAAACACCTTGAAATTAGGTATACTTTTTGTTGATATAAACGGACTGAAGTTTATAAACGACAATTTTGGACACAACTGTGGTGATAGGCTGATAATGTGCATAGCAAAGGCGCTCAATCGTACATTGAGGGATGATGATATCTGTGCGCGTATCGGTGGTGATGAATTTTTGGCTATACTGCATGACGTCACCGAGGAACAGATGGAGGGGGTCAAAAAGAGATTAAATAGGGAGCTGGAAATGTATGACGAGCTGGAGGATTTCCCCGTCTCTGCCAGCGTTGGTGGTATAAACATCACCGATGATATTCAAAACATGACCCTTTCGGAGGTGCTCGCACTTGCGGATGCCGACATGAGAAAAAACAAGGTTGCTTTTTATGAGAGCAGAGAAAGTAGGTACATAAAATGACAGCCCGATTGCTACTGATATTTTTTCTTTTTTTAGTCTATAATTACATTTCTCAACAAAACTTTTCCAAGAGCATTTTTGCTGAAAACTGCTCCATGAAAAAATTTGTGTTGACCTCACTTTTAAACTTTACGGTAATGATTGGGTTTGTAGCCAATAACAGTCAATACTACGAGTTTGCCGCGATGATGGGATACCTCGTTTTGTTATTTATCGAGATGAGGGCGTTGTATAATTCCGATAAATTCAGCGCATATTTTTCCGCAATTTCGTCGGTGCTCAACCTATATGCAATCAGGACACTTATCACTGCAATATACATGATGTTGACCGGCATATCGATGTATGAAACCCACGCGGATATCAACGCAAAGGTAATCATCACGAGTCTATCGTATTTATTGTCCATCCCCTTCATTGTGATAACGGGAAAGGTGATAAACAAAAAGTTGCTTGATGTAATAAGGACCGATCGAAAGAATTTACTGTTTTCCAGTACCATCATGACACTGCTGTTTGTCTATCTGTCCACGCTAAAGATAGCCTATTCGGGAGATACCGGCACCCCTGTCGTCGAGCTCATTCAACTGAGGGTGGGTATAGGTGTTATCATCACACACATTTTATCCTTTTCTTATACCTACATATTTGCGACATTGCAGCTCAATGCGATAAAATGTGAACAGCTGTCTCATATTGTCGCGGTGGAGGAGCGATCGGTACGTGAACTTAAGGAGACCGCCTCCACCGATAGGTTTACCGGATTAAAACTCCGCTCCACCGCTGAGGAGATTGTCAATATATACATGAAGCAGGGGAGAGACTTTTTTGTCTTGCTGTTTGATATCGACGGATTAAAAAAGGCGAACGATAATTATGGTCACGAGGAGGGAGATTTCTATATTATTAATGTAGCAAAGACCCTGTCCATAATATTTGACGCAGACACCGTCGCAAGGGTCGGCGGAGACGAGTTTTTGGTGGTCGGGACAAACGGCAACGAATATGATTATATCAAAAAAACGGTGCAGTGCAATAGGGAGATCACTCAGCTGAAAACGAAATACAACAAGCCATACGACACCTCGATCAGCTATGGGATAGTTCATGTGGGTGTTGACAAGGCAACGAGCTTCAAGGAAATTTGCAACCTTGCCGACCAGAGAATGTACACCTTTAAACTGCAAAATAAAAAGGAACGCAGATAAAACTCTTGACAAACAGTGAACAAAATGCTACAATAAGTTCATAAAGTTCACACAATACAACCAAAACGGAACTGGCAATATATTAACAAGTGAAGTTTGGGTTGCAATAATGATCGAGAGGATGGTGTTTATGGTGAAAACATTTTCGGACAAACTGCGGGAGTCACGCACCGCCTTAAAGCTCAGTCAACAACGTTTAGCGGAGCTCATCGGCGTGTCTGCTCGTAGCGTAATAAAGTATGAGGTTGAGGGTACGAGACCACGTAAGGCGGTTATGGAACGGCTTGCAGCGGCGCTTAAACTCTCGCCGGAATACCTTTCAAACGACAGTATTGTAGACCCTCGACATGGAATAGAGGGGGATGGCTCCAGCGAAATTTTTGAGATTGCGGGTGCTAAAGCCGGCAAGGAACTCGAGTTTTTATTGCGTCGGAGCAACGCCCTGTTTGCAGGGGGGGAGCTTAGCCAAGAGGCGAAAGATGAATATTTTGAGGCGGTCATGACATCCTATTTAAGGTGCAAGGAGGTCGCCAAGCGAAAACGCACAAAGGTCTGACTGGAGGTCATTCTTGAGGATAATTAACTACATTGCCGAACAGGTGAACAGTATAGTACAAACGCATGGGACGCGTGACGTTGTCGAGCTTTGTGAAGCTCTTGACATCGTGCTTTGCTATAGCCCGATGGGATCTGCCGAGAGTGGTTGCAAAGGCTTTTTTGCAATTTTTTACGGTGAAAACTGTATAACGATTAACAATCGTCTGCCCGAGCAGGTTGCAAGGGTGGTGACCGCCCACGAGTTAGGTCATGCGGTGCTACATCAAAACTATGCCGAGGGCGACACCCTGTCGGATTTTCTCCTCTTTGACCCGGGGTCGGGGCTGGAACGAGAGGCTAATATTTTTGCGGCCGGCTTATTGATTTCAGACGAGGATTTGATGCCGCTCATAGAGGATGGCTATAGCTATTTTGATATTGCCGGCATGTTAAACGTGCCACAAGAGTTATTATCCTATAGATTTGAGCTGTTGCGTGAAAGCGGATACCACGGAGCGATTCCACCCGTGCCGGCTAAGAGTAACTTTATGAAAAGGGCGTTTTAATATTTCAGCGACCGCCGAATGTTTAATCGCCATGTTAAGCAATAGGGAACAGTGTTTAGCAACACAATATTAACTGTTACCATTATAAAAAACTTGATACAGTATAGCCTGTTATACAACTTATTTCATTTTTCTATAGGAGCATGACATGCACAAAAAGCCAAATGTAATAGTTGTTTTCATCGATGACATGGGTTATAAAGATTTGTCCTGCATGGGCAGTGACTTTTACGAGACACCCAACATCGACAGTATTGGTGAGTGTGGTATGACCTTTTCAAACGGCTATGCCGCCTGCCCCGTCTGTTCACCAAGCAGAGGGAGTCTTTTGACCGGGAAATATCCGGCGCGGCTCGGGCTCACCGATTGGATCGACCCGACAGGAGAATTTCATCCACTTAAAGGGGTGCTCATAGATGCACCATACATAAAGCATCTTCCGAGCGATGAAAAAACGCTCGCTCATTACCTAAAGGAATCGGGTTATAACTGCTGGCATGTCGGCAAATGGCATCTCGGTGACAGGGAGCACTACCCTGACCGTGTGGGCTTTGATGTAAACATCGGTGGAGCATACAACGGTCAACCGCCGCAAGGGTATTTCAGCCCCTGGGGCATTGAGACTCTGGTCGACGGCGAGGAGGGGGACTTTTTGAGTGACCGTCTCACCGACGAGGCAATAAAGCTCATCAAGAACAATGACGGAAAACCTTATTTTCTTAATCTTTGGCACTATGCTGTCCATACTCCTATCCAGGCAAAGAAGGAGGATGTTGAGTATTTTACCGAAAAGGCCAAGAAGATGGGGCTTGATCGGCTAAACCCTTTTGTTGAGGGTGAAGAGATGCCGACCGATGACAAAAAAGGCGTGAGAGTGCAGCGGAGGAGTATTCAATCCGACCCGTGCTATGCAGCATTGATTTATAATCTCGACCAAAATGTCGGTAGGCTGTTAAATGCTGTTGAGGAGAGTGGGGAAAAGGACAATACCATAATAATCTTCTCCTCTGATAACGGCGGACTTGCAACAGCGGAGGGTGCGCCAACCTGCAACCTCCCACTCTCGGAAGGAAAGGGGTGGACAAAGGAAGGGGGACTGCGCGTTCCACTCTTAATCAACTTCCCGAAATTAGTTCAAAAGGGGAGCATCTGCGACCTTGCTGTGACCACACCGGATATATTTTCGACCGTGTTAGAACTCGTCGGAACACCGGTCAAGGATGAAAATATCGACGGCGTAAGTTTTCTTCCCTCCCTAAAACGGGAAGATCAACCCTCGCGACCTATCTTTTGGCATTATCCACACTACGGCAACCAAGGCGGACGTCCCGGCGCCGCGGTGCGATATCGGAACCATAAATTGATACAATATTTTGAGGACGGACGATGTGAACTTTACGACCTTGCAAACGACCGCAGTGAAAGAGATAACTTGATCTACAAACAGCCACAAAAGACACAGGAACTATTAGGCTATCTTACCGAGTGGCAGAATAAAGTGGGGGCGCTCTATCCGATAAAACGTGAGACCATATAACAAAAAAACAGCGACACCGTCATGGTATCGCTGTTTTTTTTAACTAAATAACTGTCGGGTTATAAAGCCGAAGATTCCTCTTCCTTCATCTTAGCAAAGCACTCGCTACAGTAGACCGGACGGTCCTCACGCGGTTTGAAAGGAACTTTAGCTTCGCTGTTACAGCTTGCGCATGTTGCAACGAACATTTCGCGGTTCTCGCGGCTTGCTCTCTTGCGGTTGTCACGGCAGCTCTTGCAGCGTTGCGGTTCGTTCTCAAAGCCACGGCTTGCGTAGAATTCTTGCTCACCGGAGGTGAATACGAATTCAGCATTGCACTCTTTGCATGATAAGGTCTTGTCTTCAAACATGGGATTTTTCTCCTTTGGGGTTTTTTGCCCGACAGTATTACCGGTTTCGGCTCTCTATACGGACCTCTATGTTCAGGCTATTTGCCTAAATCCACTGATAAAAGTTTTTTGCGGACACGGTATAACGCGTTATCTACTGATTTGGTTGTTATGTTGCAATGCTTAGCTATTGAACCGTAATCCACCCCATCGAGATATGCAAAAAGTACTCGTTGTTCTAACTTTGTAAGTACGGCTTTAATATGATCTTGCAATAGCCGATACTGTTCATTATATAATGCGATCTGTTCGGTGCTGACAGTAGTCTCATGATCAGATAAAGATTGTGCGGTGTTGAGCGGAATGTGTTTTTTTCCGGTCGCTTTTTTTACCGCGGAGAGCATACTGTTTGACATACAACAATAGGCGTAGGTCGAAAATTTTGCTCCACCATCCGCATTAAAATGCTCAACGGCAGAAAAAAGACCTATAAGACCCTCTTGCACAAGATCATCTTTTTCGATACCAACCGTACAATAGCTACCTGCCAGGCGGTGTAAGCTCGGCAAATTTGCCGTCACGATCGCCTCCTGCGCAGTGATATCACCCTGTCTTGCACGCAATACCGTCTCGAAAGAAAGTTCCATTAATAGCTACCAATTTTCGACGATGTATTTAGTATAATCCATTTTGTAGCAAATGTCAATATATTATAAACAATTTTTTTCTTTTTGTAAATTCCCTAAATATATTTTTATGTTAAATGACTATATATGTTTTCGGGGTGGATTGACAGTTTTAATATATATATCGTATCGCCTATCGGGAAAGGAGCTAAATGCTCAATTCTTGATAGGCGAAATTTTTGTACGGGAAAATGTTGATAGTTATTAAGTTGAATGATTGCGTTTTGTAATCTTTTGGCGTTTTTTTACCAAGGTCACTCCCACCGTGAAGAGCACCAACATCAGTATCGAGACTATAATGCCCATCGGGTTTTCCCCTATGTCGGTCAGGCTGAATCCTAAGTAGACATAGACAAAGCTGCCCGGCAACATGCCGAAAAAGGTCGCGATTGTATAGTGACGGTATTTAACTCCGATTATACCCGATAGATAATTTACCGCCGCAAAGGGAAAAAGGGGGATCAATCGAGCGTACATCATAAACAGGAAACCGTTGTTATCTATCTGTTTCTTAGCCTCCTCAACAAAGGAGCCGGATTTGATAAATTTTTTTACAGTTCCCTCTCCGAGATATTTTGCAATCCAATAGGATAGGTGACAACCGAGGTTTGAGCCGATTATGGTTAAAAGAAGTCCCGGCCAAAAACCAAATAGAGGGCCGGAAATAAGCGTCAGTGCCGACGCAGGGACGATTGCAGTCACCGATACAGCATAGATTATGATGAAGATAAGCGGTGCAAGCGGATTTTCTCGTATGCTCTCTATGAGTGCTAACATGGACTCAATGTTGAGATAATTCTGAAAGATAATCAACAGAGCGATGATTATAACAACTATTGCTATCTTTATAATAGTGCCTTTTTTCATCTTCTTTTACTCTCCTTTCCCAGCTCGTGTCGAATAATTTTAGCCATACGAATGATGCCGGTGAGTAACATAAGTGCATTGAATATATTGAGTGTAATAAAGATATAGTCCGGGAATATCATCATAAGTGTGAAAAAGATAAAGCTCTCGGAGCGTTCCACAATGCCAATATCGTAGTGCATACTCTTTTTGCCGGTGTTTTTAAAGAGGTTTCCGGCAAGCATAAAGGTGGAAAAGTTAAACATTGCACCGATATAAAACAAATAATAACTTATCGCAAACTGTGGTAGAGCTATATAAAAACCGAAAATCACGGCACACTCTACCATGCGGTCAAATACAAGATCAAGATAGGCGCCGATATTTGAGGTTTTGCCGGTCAGTCTTGCGACGGTGCCGTCCAACACGTCGAGCAATCCCGACAGCCATAGTAGGGCTACGGCAGGCAGATACAATCCCATTGCGACCAATCCCGCGGAGGTAATCCCGAGCAGGAATGCCAAAACGGTGACCGCGTTCGGGTGTATTTTTATTAAGAAACTTTTCTTTGCAACGGTGTCAAAACCCTTTTGCAGGTACTTTCTTGCCCTTGTATCTAACATATCATCCCATCTATTATAGTTTGACTATCTTTTTCATCAACGAGAGTTGCCATGGCTTTACACCTTGCTTAAAGTGGTTTATCGCTGCGGTCTTGACTATCTCGCCCTCAATTGGGTATTGGTAGATTACCGACATGGCGGAGCTTATTTTCATGCCATTCGTCACCATCAGCGAGAGTTGAGTGATCATCTCTCCTGCTTTGTCTGAGACGATTGTTGCGCCGATGACACGTGATTTTTTGTCCATGATTATCTTAATAAATCCATCTCGGTCGTCGTCAGTCTTGGCGCGGTCGTTGGAAGAGATAGGCAGACATTGCTCGGAGTGATAGTGCCCGTTTTTTATCGCCTCCTCCTTAAGCATTCCGACATGTGCGACCTCCGGCTTTGTGTAGGTAGCCCACGCAATATTCTTATAACTGGTCTTAAATATCGGGGCGATAAGGGCATTTTTTACTGCCGTAGCCGCCTCGTAGGATGCACTGTGTGTGAAGAGATAACGCCCTCTCACATCGCCAATCGCGTAGATGTTCGGCGAGGAGGTTCGGAGTTTCTCGTCGACCTCGATAAATCCTCTCTTGTCTGTCCTAACTCCTGCCTTTTCCAACGAGAGTTCATCGGTGTTGGGTCTGCGTCCGAGAGCAATTAGAAGCGCGTCCGCCTCAATGTGGGTTTGAGCTCCCTCGCGGCTTGCGGTAATAATAATTTTATTGTCAAGTTTTTGCACCTCATCAATGCCGTGCTCAAGATAGAGGGTGACGCCATCCTGTTCTAAAACTTTTTGCATAATTGAAGAGACTTCAGGTTCATCTTTGCCAAAAATACGGTTGGAACGATCAATTATGTGCACCTTACTTCCTAAATTTGCGAAACCCTGGCCAAGCTCTAACCCAATTGGGCCTGCGCCGAGGACGGCAAGCTTTTTTGGGAGAATCTTTAGGCCGAATATACTCTCGTTTGTGAAGTAATCAACGGTATCGATTCCCTTTATTGGTGGAACGACAGCGGTTGAGCCGGTAGCGATAATAATTTTTTTTGCGCTGAACACCTCTTCGCCGACCGCAACGGAGTTTTTCGATTGGAGTGATGCGGTGCCAAATACTACCTTTACGCCAAGTTTTTCAAACCGCTCCTTAGAGTCATGTGGCTCTATTTCCTTGATTACACTCTCGACGCGATGCATTATGTCGGCGAGTGATACATCGGGTGTAGATACTGAAATTCCGAATCGATCCGCACTTTTTATGTCCCTCATAAGATGTGCGGAACGTAAAAATGTCTTACTTGGTACACAGCCATAGTTCAGACAGTCGCCACCCATCTTTCGATTCTCAACAAGTAGGACATCCGCGCCCATACCGGCAGCAGTTGCAGCAGCGACAAGACCCCCACTGCCGGCACCGAGAATGATCAGATCATACGATTTCATAGATGCTCCTTTAATTTTAGGAAACGAGAATTGAAAAAGACTGATGTTGCAATGACCTGTAGGAGTGTACACCTGTTTTCTGGAAAGAAAAAAAGTAAAATCCGCAAAACGTGTCAATAATACAGATAAAGAAACTTTATGATTTGGTTAATCTTGTTTTAATAACAGTATATAGTAATGCACATAAATTGTAAAGGAAGTACACACTTTTTATACATTTAAATAACGATTTCTATACAAAGATTGATTTGATTGTGGATTTTGTGAACAAAGAAGTCGCTAAACACAAAGGTTTTATTGACGATTTCTACACATTGTAAACTTATTTAAAAAAATTACAAATTTCTACTTGATATTATAATATTTTTATGATATTATTAGTTTGTATTAATTAAAAAGTGAGTAATAGTTTTAAAAATAATATAAACAAAAAATATTATACGCTATTTTTTATTCGTAATATGATATATTGGATCAACAGAATATTTTCTGCTGTTTGTAGCTAAGGGGACAAAATCTATGGAACAAAAAGAGATGTTTGGAGTAAGTCCATACGTCACAGCTCAAAAACTACTTGCCGGTAAATGGACAATGTACATCCTGTACCTCTTGTCGGAAAAACCGGTGCGTTTCAATGAGATATTACGTATGATGCCGGAGGATATGACCCACACTACGCTTGCGCGACACCTCAAACAGCTTGAAACGGAAGGGCTCGTGAAGCGTAAGGAGTATCGCCGAATTCCTCCAAAGGTGGAGTACTCACTCAGCGATATGGGTGACGATGTCAAGCCTGTACTTGGTGAGATGGGGGTTTTAGGGCGGAAATACATTGAATATCTAAAAAGCAGAAAAGATGAACCTACAGTAGAAAGTACGTCATAATATACAATAAGTAATATTAATAATATTATTAATTAATGTGTTAAAAATAAATTTAGAGCGATTGTTCGCTTTTGTATAATGGAGGTTTAAGGTTGCAACACTTTTCATATGTGGCAAGAGACTCAAACGGAGCTGTCGTCAAGGGTGTCATTGAGGCGGCAAACCGCAGTGATTTTTTTCGAGGTATAGACGAGCGTGGGCTGACCTGCATCAACTACAATGAGCGAGATGGTGCGGCGCAGGTGGAGGCTAAGACCATAATAAAGCTGACCGGTAAAGAGCTTATACTTTTCTGCAAAAAGATGGGTACCATGATCGGCGCGGGTATGAGCATCACAAACAGTCTTGATGTCCTTATCGACTCCGCCACCAACACGCGATATGCTGCCGTATATCGCAATGTCTATGAGGCGGTTCGAGGTGGAGTGCCGCTATCCGGCGCGATGCTTGCTCAGGGCAAATCCTTCCCCCCACTCATGTGTCATATGGTAGAGAGCGGTGAGGAGAGCGGTAATATCGAGGGGATTTTTCTGAGGATGTCCTCCTACTACGACAAACAGCTCAAGATGTCTCGCAAGATCAAGAGTGCCTCTGCCTACCCTAAACTCCTTGCTGTGGTGTCACTCGGAGTGGTTATAGCACTTTTTAGTTTTGTTCTTCCGGAACTCTTTGTCATGTTTGAGGGGATGGAGATACCTCCTCTTACGCAGTTTATGATTAGTTTTTCCAATCTAATGACGGAATTTTGGTTTATTATCATAATAGTTTTAGTTATCCTATATGTTGTAGTTATGGCGCTGTTCAGGGTTCGAGCCATCAAAAAAAATGTCGACTGGTTGGTGTTGAAATTGCCGCTGGTAGGTAACCTGACAAGGATGATCTACTCCGGTCGATTTAGCTCCACCCTCGCAATGCTCTATGCATCCGGTCTGCCTTTGCTTGAAACACTTCGTCTTTCCACCAACGTCATAGGGAATCTGTACATGGAGGATAGATTGGAGGGCGCGTCGGCGGCGGTTGGATCCGGCATTGCATTGTCCGAGGCGGTCGAAGAGCTTGCGATATTCGACAGGATGCTACCCAACATGATTGCCATCGGTGAGGAGACTGGTGATCTCGACGGCATGCTTAACACTACCGCTGATTATTTCGAAGGAGAGTCCGACACTGCAATAGAGTCGTTGCTCGCGATACTCGGCCCGGTGTTGCTGATAATTCTTGCAATAGTTGTAATGCTGATACTCGTCTCGGTAATGATGCCAATATATGATGGATACGGCACCATAGCAGCCGGCTAAAATGATATGAATATTTACAGGATAGGGATGGATTATGATTTGTATTGACGTTTCGGGCGAGCACATCGAGGTTGTGTTCGCAAAGGGGTCTCAAAAAAGCCTTCTGGTGGAGAATAGTATGACCTTAAAGGTGCCACCCGAGTTGTTTTCGGGCAGTGGCAACATCAACATGTCGGTTTTAGCCGACAGCTTGCGCGAGACACTGGAAAGAAGTTCCGACAAAAAGGTTATCATCTCCTTTTCCTTTTTGCCGACAGTATACTCCTTGTTGACACTGCACCGTGAGCGCAATCGCAATCAACAGCGCATGGCGGTGGAGTCACAGGTTTTCGCCAATATATCACCGGACAGTTATTATGTCGACTATTTTGCTGTCCCTAACAGCACGACAAAGGATAATAAGCAGGATTTTGTCTCCTACGCAATGCCGAAAAAGGTTGTGGACGGCGCATTCGAGATGTTGAAAAAGATGGGGAAAAATCCGGTGGCTTTTGTACCGTCTCAACACGCGGCGCAGTGTTTTATAACAGGCTATTTCCCGAATAAAACCATCTCGCTTGCAAAGATGAGTGAGAAGTCGGTAACCCTACACCTTTTCAATCCGCCCGACAATATGATTACACGCAGTATCACGGTCGAGGAGGGTGAATCAAACGCCCTTGACATTCTGTCCGGCATAGGTGGGGGAGTCAGTCCGGAGCAAATTTTTGTTCAGAATGTGGAGAAGCTTAACTCCTATCAATCCATAAAATTCCCCGGCTCGCCTATAGAGCAGGTGTTGGTGTTTGGGCAGAATGCAACCGACGAGTTGGTGTCACTTGTCTCAAACAATGTAGGGTTGCCCTGTTCCTTGCTTGCGAGTAGGCATAAAATTTTTGCGAGCTGTGCACCGGTCTATACTCTCGGTGCGATGATGTCTCTTGGTTCGACCGAGATAAATTTCTTTACCGCAAGGGGGAATGAAAAGGTCGCTAAAAATTCAAAACAACTAAATGTTCCGCTATTGGTGGCGCTGATAGTTTTGCTTGTCAACATAGTCATTGTATTTGGGGTCATGTCGATTGAAATGCAGATGGCAAGTAGTGTGGAACAAAAAGAGGCGGAGCTAAACTCCGGTGAAACGTTAGCCCTCTTAGAACAGTATGGCACACTGCGCGAGGATTTTGTCGGATTAGTCAAGAGCAATTCCGCATTTGATGCCCTTTCAAAAGAATTGACAAATCAGGGTGAGTTTGACCGCGATATATTGGATAGGACGGTCTCGAGTGCGCCCGACGAGGTGGATGTTATCTCCTTTTCTTACGGTGATAACAGCTATAACTTCATCTGCACCGGTACAACGGAACAACAGGCTGCGGACTATGTCGAAATCTTGACCGAGACAGGGGTGTTCGATGTGGTTGGATATTTTGGATTTAGTGAAGGTGTCGAAGGTGTTTCGTTCACCGTTACGGGAAGTATAATACCAAACGATTCCGAAATAGAGTAAATAGGATTGAAAGGATATATAAAATGAGCAAAAAGGATATGATGATATTGACCGTAACGGTGTCGTTGCTTGTGCTCTTTCTACTCAACTATTTTGTCACCCTGCCGTCGGTGAACAGCTATCTTGAAAACACAACTCGTCTTATGGAGCTGGAGATAGAGTTGAGTGAGTTGCAAAACGACATAGCAAGGGGTGCCGAGTTGGAGGGTGCCATTGCGGAACAACAGGCGTTAATCGATACTTTTGACATCGAGGAGTATTACGGCGAGAACTATACGGTGCACAACTTTTTCGTCGACTCGGCAGAGAATTTCAATCTTGTCGTCAGTTCACTCTCGCTCAGTGAGGCGAGTGAGGTCAGCACAACCATAGCGCCGGGCGGCAGTCAGATAATTGCCTCCCACCCACTCATATCGGATCAGATGAGCGAGGAGGAGATTGATGCAGTGCCCGCCTACTATCAAATAGTATCTCAGACCTGCTCCATGATTGTGACCGGCACCCCCGAGAGGATACTGAACTATATCGATGCCTTGACAAAGAATGATCCCTATCTCGTGATACCATCATTATCTATGAGTGATTTTGTGGATAACGAGGAGGAGATTGACCTCTCGATACAGTTCATCAAGTATACCTATGTACAAACTCCGGAGGAGCTCGTCACAGAGATATCTCTATAGCGAAAGGATAGATGATTTATGGTAGTAAAAAAACGTTTAGGCGATATGTTGGTGGAGGGTGGACTGATTACCCAAACCCAGCTGCAAAGTGCCCTCGAATATCAACGTAATTCCGGTGGCAAAAAGTTAGGCGATATTCTCGTGGACAACGGTGTTGTTGCGGAGGAGGCGGTTCTGCGTGTACTGCAACAGGCGCTTCACATCGACTATGTTACACTCACCGATGCGAGGATACCATCCTCCACGCTTGCCGCAATGTCGCGTGATATCGCTGTGCAGTATAATGTTATACCCTATCGCCTTGTCGGCAACGATTTGACCGTCGCGACCTCTGATCCGCTGGATTACGACATGTTGTCAAAAGTAGGTACTGCAACCGGCAAAAACATCACTCCCTGTCTTGCTACAAAAGGGGACATCGCCGCGACCATAGCTCGTCATTATGAACGCAACATTATTGTCAGCTCAGCCGATACGCTCAACGCCACAAGCACCATAGTGGACGAGGCAGAGGCACTTGAGATAACCGAGTCGGAGGCGGCAGAGACCCGTCTTGGAAACGTGCCCATTGTGCAGTTTATCAACAACCTAATTTTGCAGGCGCACAACAGTCACACCAGTGATATACACATCGAGCCGACGGCGGACGACGTGCGTATCCGCTTTAGGGTGGATGGTATTCTGTCCGAGATTGTTCGTATGCATGCTCGGACACTGCCCGGAATAGTGACGAGGGTCAAGATTATGTCCGGCATGGACATTGCGGAAAAGCGCATACCGCTCGACGGACGCTTTACATTAGAACACGGTGGCCGTGAGATTGCGGCGCGTGTCGCGAGTATGCCGACCGTATTCGGTGAAAAGATAGTAATTCGACTGCTTGCCGATTCTCGTCTTGGAGTGCAACGTTTAGAGGAGCTGGGCTTTACCGATGAGGATTCAAGAGTATTGCGTCGCGCAATATCGCTCCCTAACGGACTTGTGCTGGTGACCGGTCCTACCGGTAGCGGCAAGACAACCACTCTTTATTCGTTACTCGCGGAACTATCTGATGTCAGCACCAACGTGTTGACGGTTGAGGATCCTGTTGAAAAATATATAGAGGGAATAAATCAAACACAGGTGAACAACCGATCGGGACTAACCTTTGCAAGTGGACTTCGCGCAATACTGCGGCAGGATCCGGACAAGATAATGATAGGTGAAATTCGTGACACCGAGACGGCGGACATCGCCGCACGTGCCGCCATCACCGGTCACTTGGTGCTCGCGTCCATGCATACCAACAGTGCCGCCTCGGCGTTTATGAGGATAGTGGACATGGGCGTTGAGCCGTATGTTGCCGCCTCCTCCATCGTAACCACCATAGCTCAGCGTTTAGTGCGTGTTCTGTGCCCACACTGTAAGGAATCATATATGCCGGTCGATGCCGAGAGGGTTTTCCTTGATCGTTATGGGGTGCGGGAGATGACATTCCATCGCAGTCGCGGCTGCGCAAGATGCGACGGGACAGGTCATATCGGTCGTCGTGCTGTCTGTGAGATAATAGTAACCGACCCGAATATTCGAACCATGATAGTCAATCGAAACAACACCTCCGATATATCAAAATACCTGCGTGAAACTCGGGATCAAAAATTTTTCATCGATCAGGCTCTCGAATTGGTGCGCGCCGGCATAATCGCTATCAAAGAGGCGATGGTACTGAGTGAGAATATTGATTAGTATAAAATATCTTTAAGGGGTTAAATTATGAACATCAACGACCTTATAGCTGACACAAGAAAAAATAGAGGAAGTGACCTGCATCTTATTGTAGGTGAGCCGCCGGCAGCGAGGATTGACGGCAAGGTGCGTAGGTTTGATATGCCGGCACTCTCGGCGAGCGATGTTGACGCCCTTGCGCGCACGCTTGTCACCTCCACCAAGTTAGAGTACTCGCCCGACGTGACCGACTATGATTTTTGTTATGTAATGCCGAATGGATCAAGACAGCGTGTCAATGTTTTCAAGCAAAAGGGAATGCGCGGTGTTGTTCTGCGTATGCTTAACGACACTCTGCCGAACTTCGATGCCCTCGGACTGCCGCAGATTTTTAAACAGATTGCAAGTTGGCCGCGTGGCATGGTGCTTGTGACCGGTCCTACCGGTAGCGGTAAGACCACCACCCTCGCCGCCATGGTGGATTATATCAATTCCACAAAACAGGATCATATAATAACGGTGGAGGACCCTATAGAGTATCTGCACAAATCCAAAAGCTGTATTATTAACCAGCGCGAGGTCGGGGTGGACGTTGCCGACTTTTCCGGTGCACTTCGCAGTGCTCTGCGTGAGGATCCGGATGTGATATTGGTCGGCGAGATGCGTGACCTTGAGACCATATCGGCGGCGATAACGGCGGCAGAGACAGGACATTTAGTTTTTGGTACGCTCCATACCGTCGGCACGGCAAAGACCATCGATCGACTCATTGACGTTTTTCCACCACATCAACAGCAACAGGTGCGAACCCAACTTGCGACCGTTTTGCGTGCAGTTATAACACAACAGTTACTGCCGAAAAAGGAGGGTGTAGGTCGTATGGCGGCGTTTGAGATAATGACGGTCAACGATGCGATATCCAACCTGATACGTGAAAACAAGACCTATCAGATAAATTCCATCATCCAGTCCAACTCCAAAAATGGTATGATACTGCTCGATTCCTATCTCGCGGCATTAGTTAAACAGGGTGCGATAGACCGAGAAGTGGCATTGGAAAGAGCGTCGGATAAATCGACACTGGAAAAACTGCTTTTATA
>CAYJMO010000016.1:8358-27588 GCA_964371365.1 uncultured Oscillospiraceae bacterium | reverse complement strand
GTTTTCTATTAATATTATCTGTCACTCAACTTAATATATGGTCTATGCGGTGTGACCGGCTTGTACGCCGGACGGATTATCTTGCCGGCACTCTCCAGCTCCTCCATGCGGTGTGCTGACCAACCAACCACACGAGAGATTGCAAAAAGAGGTGTGAAAAGCTCCTTGGGTAGATCCAACATATCATAGACAAAGCCGCTGTAGAAATCGATGTTCGCCGCAACGCCTTTATATATCTTACGACGGTCACCGATAATTTTCGGCGCGAGCATGGCTACCTTACTGTAGAGATTGTACTCCTTTTCACGTCCTTTGCTGGTGGAAAGGCTCTTTACAAAACGTTTGAAAATCTCGGTACGTGGGTCGGACAGCGAGTAGACCGCGTGTCCCATTCCATAGATCAGACCACTCTTATCAAACCCGTTTTTATCGAGCAGTTTTTCAAGATATGCCGAAATTTCGGCGTCGTCATCCCAATCTTTCAGATTGGCTTTCATGTCATCAAACATGGCAACCACCTTGATATTTGCGCCACCGTGTTTAGGACCTTTAAGCGAGGACAGACCCGCCGCAATAGCGGAATATGTATCGGTACCCGCTGTCGAGACTACACGGGTGGTGAATGTAGAGTTGTTACCGCCGCCGTGTTCCGCGTGAAGTATCAGCGCAACATCCAACACCTGAGCCTCTAAAGCGGTGTAGGCGCCGTCAGGACGTAACATCTGCAGGATATTCTCGGCGGTGGATAGCTCCGCTTTGGGCGGTCGAATGAAGAAAAGCTCATTACGGTGGTAGTAGCAGTACGCCTGATAGCTATAGATTGCCATCATCGGGAACACAGCTATAAGCTCAATGGACTGGCGCAGTATATTGGACAGCGAAATGTCCTCCGCCTTGTCGTCATAGCTGTAAAGATTGAGCACCGCGCGCGCGAGACTTATCATAATATTCGAGCTGGGCGACTTCATGATAATGTCGCGAACAAAGTGAGCAGGAAGTGATCGATACTTGTTGAGCATCTGTTTCATCCACTCGCAATTCTCGGTGTTTGGTTGCTCACCAAAGAGTAAAAGGTATGAAATCTCCTCAAAACCGTGGCGATTTTCCTCAATACAGTTATCCACGATGTCGGTCACGTTGATGCCACGATAGTATAGTTCACCCTCACACGGAACCAACTCGCCGTCCACCTTTTTAAAGGAGACAACGTCGGAAATGTTGGTGAGACCGGTCAAAACGCCCTTGCCGTTTTTATCCCTAAGCCCCTGCATGACCTCATGCTCTTTGAACAGCTCCGGTGCGATAACATTGTGTTTTTCCGCAATCTTGGTGTGTTCAAGAATGTCGGTCGTTATCTGAGATATTATATGTTCCATTGCCCCCTCCTTTTTTTGTATACTTCATTTATTATATCAAAAAAGAGGTGAAATGTCAAACAATACTGTTTTTCGGGTAAAGAGCGCTGTTAATCGTCTTCGCTTCCCTCCTCAAGTGCCTCGACATAGTTCATCAAGCTCTCCATATCTTCCCCTAAAAGCTCCGCTATCTCCTCACCGTCCAGTTCACTGATATCACCTACCACCGAGAGTTCTTCCCGCGCCTCGGCCTCTTTATCCACCAACCGACGAAATTCAGCTAAGTTCGCTACATCGTCCGAGATTATAAGTGCCTCATCATAGATAAAGTCCACAATGTTCAGACAGTTGAGCAGCGCTGTGGTTGCCACCTCGAGCTTTGTCTCCTCGTCCCAATCCTCCTTTAACACCACCGAGTGTTTGTGGTACAACTGCTTGAAATCCTCAAAGATATGCACCGCGCCGACCGGTATGCTGACATTCATGGTGTTGAGTTCCCGCAGTGCCGGCGCAATGTTACCTTCACGCATATTGATGGCAATGGTGGTATAAAACTGGACAATTATCTGCCCCTGCTCCACCTCATAAGGTAGTACCATTATCTCCATAAGAGCCCTATTGCTCGCCCTACCGAGATCGTTGAGTTCCGCCTTTATCATGCAGATATCCTCATCGTTATTGAGTCGAGCTTCCATGCCGTACTCTGCTAACTTCTCAATAAAGTGTTCTAATATGTATCGGTTGTTGTCCATTACACTCCTTTTTTTATACCGCATCGTTCATCGGCGACACGCTGTAGTCAAACCCTTTTTTAGCCTGTTTGCGACCAACCTTTTTGATATTTTTGGTCTTTTTCGCACCCTTTTTCTCACGTTTCGCCTGCTTCATCTCCTCGACATTGCGCAGTGCATCGAGCCAGTTTGTGCCGCTGAATCCGAGTTTAAACGCAATTTCATGAACCGAAGCGTCTTTCAAGGTGTGGGTGTCGTCGGCATCAAACTTGAAACCGATGGTGCGCATTATTCGCTTGTCAATCTCACGCATGGTGCCGTTGTCTATGCGCTCCTTTATTTCCTGAGCGTGGAGTATGCGCATCATGTTGACAAAATGCTTTTTCTTGCCGGCGCCGTAACTCTGCATAATGACAACATCCTGATCCTCCGGTTTGAGTGAGCGGAAGCCGTCGGTCTGCATATACTCCTGTGCCTCGTCCTCGGTGAGTACCCCCTCAATAAACTTTTCATCCTGTTTCTTCTTAAGCAAAACCATATAGGCTTTTTTGGAGTATCGTATAAATCGTGACAGAGTTTTACACATTCCGGCAATCGCGGCACCGATTCCGGCGGTCGCGATGCCGGACAGCGCAAATCCATAGGACGCACCGGCAAAAAATCCTGCCGAGGTATCAAATATCGCACCGATGCCGGTCTTTTTGGAGGATGCCCTCAACAGGGTAAGCATCTCAAAGGCGTCGACATTTTCCGAATCGCCGGAGTTATAACCTTCCTGATAGTTTTTAAGATCTTCCTTTGTCTTGCAATACGCCTTGTAGGACTGACCCATCTGCACAATTCCGCCGGTAACCTTAGCAACATTCTGCACAAGAGAGACGATAGGAACACCTAAATCTAAAAGGTTCTTGCTAACACCTTCAGTTCCATCACCAAATCCGGTCGAGGTGGTGCGCAGTAACTTTTTAATCACGCCGGTAAAGCCGGAAATAGCCTTTAGAATATCAATAGCCATGTCGGTGTTGCGCCCGGAATTGAGTTTGACCGATTCATAGAGCTTCATGCCTTTGATGACACCGCCGAGCACACCGGACACGCCCTGCAAAACGCCGCCTGCTATGTCGGTTCCGGATGCTTTAGACACGGTGTTTGTCGTTGTGGTGCCGGGTGTTGGCTGAGGCTGTTGCTCCTCCTTTGGTGCAAATTTTTTCGTCACCTTAGAGCCGGTTTTGGTCGTCAACTGTGCTATCTTCAAGCCTTTTTTAGCCTTTTTAATATCCTCTGACAGCTCCAGTCCGACCACCTCGGTGTCGTGTTTCAGCTCGTCATTTTTTATTCTTTTTTGGAGCACCTCGCTATAGACACCCTTATTGTACTTCTCGACAACGCGTTTGTACGCCTTGGTCTTTTTGAATTTTTTGGTCTCTATCTCGATATAAGCCTGATGGTCCGCCATCTTGATTGCCTGTTTAACCCTGTCGCTGTCACCGTCCTCTAACACCGTGTCACCGACATCCAGACCGAGCATTTTCGCCATCTTCTTTAGGACAACCGCCTCAATATCCTTGTCGAGGGATTTAAGGTTTTTGTTTAGCGGCTTTATCGTCTTATCGTCTATCTTGCCACTCTTGATATTGTCATTCTTTTCCTTTTGGGTATTGTCCCTGTTTTTTATAAGCTCGGAAAACTTCTCTCGTCCCTCATCATCCCCCTCGAAGCCATACTTCTCCACCGCTAAAATACGGCGACGGTTGCGGATTTGTTGCTCCAAGTCTTTGGATTTACGCTCAAGACGCGATATCTCCTTGTCGTGGTCGCCCTCCTTTTCCTCTAACTCATTTTGACGCTCAAACAGTTTTTTCTTTTCGGCGAGCATACCGGTGAGAATTTCGTCTCCCTCGCCTACTCCCTCATATTTCTCTGCCATCTTCTCACCTATTGTCTGGATATTTTCGGTATCAACAACGGGGAGTTTTGCAAGTTTAACAATGAGTTTCATCTGCTTTTCGACATGTGCAGGCAATTTCTCGTTGTGTTTAATATATCCCATGTTGACCGCCATGCTGTGGAAGATAAGTTTTTCACCGGTTTTTTCTTTATTTAACAACTTTAAGGTCATTGTCGGTGTGTTGTCAACATTTTCTTCTACATTCTGTATGTTTTTATTAGGTGTGTTTGTAGGCAGGTTACCCGGTTTGTTCTGATTTTCCTGTGCCTGTTTTAGCTCTATTGCCCTTGTGCGCATGACCGTTGTGGCGCAGTCGATAAGGTGACGTAGGCGCAGGTCATAGTCCTTCACCCTGGACTTATAATGACGTTTTGGGCCGGATAATTTTTTCGCCTCAATCGGGTCCAGTTCCTGCTTTAAACGGTCAAGGTTGAACTGAGCCGAGCGGCGACGGACAAGCGCCCTGCGGTACTTGTCAAAAATACGTTTGAGCAGTGGGTCACCACCGTGCTCCCCCGCCGCTATCTTTTTCAGAGTCTCCTCACGGTCTTTGAGGTGCTGTGTCGCCTTCTCCTTAAGTGAATCCATGTTGATATCGGATTTGATATTGAGGTCGGCGTGCTTATACCCCTCGGCAACAACCTTGTCAAAACGCTTTATCGTGTCTTTTTTTAGCTCCTTTTGACCCGGTTTGACAACGCCCATCTTGACGGCGAGTCGCTTGGTAACCTCCTTGTCGCGCTCCTCGTCTATCTTTGCAAGCCCCGTGTCAAAGGCCTTTATGTTCTGTTTTGTGTCGGTCTCACCCGGCTTTCTCTTGATGTATTCGTCGCGTTTTTTCTGGATTTCCTCAAACTTGTCGTCCTTGCCGGCGCTGTCGAGATTCTTTGCATACTGGGCACGGCGTAGCATCTGGATCCTTTTGCCTAACTCCTCCGCCTCGGTGTTGATGGACGAGCGAGTGTGTATTTCAAAATACTCTTTTTTCTTATTCTCACGCTTTGCATGCAGGTCGTGATATTTTTTGAGCAATGCCTTAATCTCGTCGGTGTCCTCCACCTTGCCGATGCCCTCCTGCACATTCTTCGCGAGGAATTCAATGCCCTGACCGGGCGATTTTTCCAGCTGGAGACCAATGACCTTTTTGACCTTCATCTTAGTCTTTTCATTCAGCGGTTCACCCTGTTTAATAAAACCGAGCTGTACCGCTGTGTTATATCGCGCCGTCTTGTTGAGTCTTTCTATCGACTTGCCCTGATGTCCGAACCTCTTTTTAACTATGTTATCCGCCTTTTTCTTGACCTTTTTGACATCGTCCTCGTGAGCATCCTTGTTGCTGATGACCATGGATGCATTGATAAGCGCATTCAAACGGCTCTGCAACCACTGTATTCTGCGCATTTTTGTGTCCTTGGGACCCGCCTTTTTAAACGCTTTCCAGTTGCCGCCCGAATCCATCTTGTCAAACTCGGTCTGCTCTATACGCAGTTTTGTGGTGAGGCGTTCTATCTCATCCTTGTATCCACCACCCTCTATCGCTTTTTCACGCAGAACCTCGAGATCCTCTATATTATCGGTAATTTTTTGGGGTGAAAGCTGTGCCTCTTTACGTTTGCCGGGACGTGATACTATCTTGTCAATAAGCAGTTTCAGCTTTTCTTTGGTGTCTTTATCAAGCGATTCTAAGCTGTCGGACGCCTTTAAAAAACCCATCTGCACCGCAAGGGTGTGATGAAACTTCTTCTCATGCGCCTTGGAAATAGCGCCGATATCCTCCTTGGAATCCAATTTTTCGGCAACCTTTTTCTCGGCGGTCTTCTTCTCCTTTTTCTCTTCTTTTTTCTCCTTGGGGGCTTCCTTTTTTATCTTTTTATCTTTTTTCTTCTGCGGTTCTTTTTTGTTGTGCTCTTTTTTGTGGTTTGTGTTTTGTTCTTTTTTATCCGGCTTCTCGCCCTTGCTCTTCTTTTTATCCTCTTCCTTTTTCTTCTTCTCTTCTGCCTTTTTCTTGTTTTCCTCGTCCTTTAGTTTTTTGTCGTCCGCCTTTTTCTTGACCTCGTCATCCTTGCGCTTATGATAGTCCGAGATACGGGACATCTCGGTGACGTGTTTGTCCTTGTCCTCGTTAACCTCCCCCTCCTTAACATCGGGGAAAGCATATTTAAGTATGAATGCCTCCTGCCGTGCCGCCTCGACACGTTTTTCCATCGCGGCAATCTTTTCCAGCATGTCCTTTCGCTTGTGATAGGTATAGCCGACATACTTCATCTGGTCATGCTCACGTTGCATCCTGTTGCGCTCCGCTATAAGCGGTGCGACGCTCGGGTCACCGTCAAACTCGCTCAATTTTTTGAGTATCGAGGTCTCTAACTCTTCGAGTGGTTCCCGTTCGACCGGATCTTTATTCTCCTCTTTTAGCTTTTTCAGTTCCTCCCTCGCCTCATCATCCGGGAGCTTTTTGTCCCCTTTTATCTCTAATTCCTTCATCAGGGCACGATCAATAATCTCGTCGATAGCGCTCTTGTTTTTCTTAACACTGCTAAACGAGGTCGCAAGTGATAATAAAAGACTGACATCGGCATCGCTGAGCTTATTTTTATCCTTATTTGTGATGGAGGCAGATATGTCCAAAAGGCGATTTATGCCCTCATCCATCTTGTCAATTTCCGCCTGTTTTTTCTTCCTCGCGCTTTTTGCGGACATCATGCCGGCTTTCATGGTCATGCGATCGAGCTGTGCTTTAGCGATATTCCTCTTTATCAGCGCGCCATCGATAAGTTTTTGTATCTGCTCGTTGCCACCGTCCCTTGCACCTTTGCGGCGTTCTTTGAGTTTTTCGGCGCGCGCAATGAACAAGAGCTCCTTTTCCGACAGCTCCGGCACTAAATCCTCGGTGGTCTCACCATCCTTTTTCAAGGGGTCGACAGTCTCCCCCTCGTTTGTATTTTTAATCGGCAGGGTTTTGGATTCAGACACCTTTTTAGGGGTCACCTTTTTCTTCTTGTTTTTGCCCTTGCCCTTGTTCTTTTTGCTGAAGAACAGTTTAGTTAACATGTCCCCTCCAAATATATTATAACACGTCTGCCATCAGGACTGCATATTTATCAAAGTCGTGAAGTAGCATGGTCTTACCCATCTTGGAATTCTCGTTGCGGATGCTGAGTAGTATATCCTTTATCCCGACCGGTCGGTTACCGGACGCGGCTAAGAATGTGGCGTTGAGTGCAATATTTTTTATGGAACCGCCGGTGAGCTCGAACTGATCGGCAAGGAATTCAAGGTCGACATTTCCAAGAGGTACCTCCGGCGCAAAGACCGAGCGCCAGATTTCAAGCCGCAGTTCCGGTGTGGGATGTGGAAACTCCACAATGTATCTCATACGGCGCATAAACGCATCGTCGATGTTCTTTTTAAGGTTGGTTGCGAGGATGACAATCCCCTCATACTGCTCGAGGCGCTGTAATATATAGGACACCTCGGTGTTCGCATATCGATCTTTGGAGTCGTTCACCTCGCCACGTTTGCCGAAGATGGAGTCCGCTTCATCAAAGAACAGGATAACGTTGCTCTTTTCCGCCGTCTCAAAAATCTCCTCTAAGCGCTTTTCCGTCTCACCGATGTACTTATCCACCACCTGCGAGAGATTGATGGAATATAGCGGCAGATTTAACATATTGCTCATGACGTGTACCGCCATCGTCTTGCCGGTGCCGGGCGGGCCGACAAGCAGAGCCGCGACGTTCTTACCGTAGGCGTACTTCTTCTCCATCCCCCAACCGTCATAGACCTTATACCGATAACGCACGTGATCGATAATATTCTCGATTGCGGTGCGCTGACGTGGGTGAAGTTTGAGCTGGTCAAGGGTGTAGGTTGCGTTAATCTTCTTGATGTTGCCCTGCCGTGGGGAGGGTATAACGGAGTTGCACGCCTCGGCGATAAAACGCTCATCCCTATTTTTCGAGGAGGCTATAATTGCTATCGCCTTTTTGGTCTGCTCTCGGGTCAATTTGTACTTGCTTGCAAGGTCGGTGCAGTCGATATCACGGTCTACACCTGCTCGACCTGCATAGTAGGAGAAGAGCTCTATTCGCTCACTCCTCGTGTAGTCCGGCACATTCAAAACGGTCAACACACGCTCAATATATGGCGTTAAACTCACCGTCTTGTCGCTGATAATACAGATGGGTGCGCCGTGCAAACGGCTGAAATCCTTAACTGTTTTAAGGCAGAACGCCACCCGTTCCTCATCCTCCTCGCCTGAGGTGCTGATGTTGTGAATGACGAGGGCAACCTCGTTAAAAATAAGTTCACGTTTGACCGACCAGAGGGCGTTTTCATCCCGTGAATACTCCTTGTAAAGTCGATCAAAATCCACCGCAAGGAAGTCCAGTTCATTCTTCAGTCCGGCGAGGGTAACTATGTATAACAGTTCCTCGTTATCCTGACCGATAAGATGAAAAAAACCACTCTGCCCGGAAAGCAGATCCTCCATCTCCCCAATAAAATCGGAATGCACGTCACCCTGACGCTTAATCTCCCACTCGGTCGACAGGCGATATACGTTGTCGCCTTTTTTTGTGTCAACTCCGGCGCAGATAAGGTCAACATAGCGCGAGTCCATGGAAAGACTGCGCTTAAAAAAGGGGAAATTCTTCTCTCTCGGGTCGGTGATAAGCAGTCGTGTCAGACGTTCATACTGCTCAAGATAGTCGAGATAGTCGTCGGTGACACTGCGCTGTATATCGAGGAACTTGAGCGCATTCTCCACCGTAAGGGTGGTGCGTGCGTTGCCGAGAGCGCGAAGCACCTCGGGATAAAGGGCAAAAAACAGCGCAAACTCACAGACCGCTCTGCCGAGTTCGTTTAGTCCGTTGCGCAGCATGATAACGTTATGGCGCATATAGTCGTCATAGAGGTCATCGTCCTCGTCAAGCATCAAAAAAAGACGGTCGATCTCCTCTATCATGTCATATGTAGGCTTGTATCCGAGCAACGAGACAATCACATCGACCACCGAGTTCTTCCCAATCCTCTCGGCGTAGCGACAGATGTATGCGGCGGATTTTTTTATTATTTTGTCTAAAAACATTTTTCACTCTGTTTTGTTTATAAAACCCTAGTAGTGGTTTTTCAAAAAATTTGGGCACCTGTTCTAAATCTATGGTTAAGGTAACAGGCAAGATTAATTATGTTGTATAGTTCTGTCTACTACAATTATAAACCAATATGTGAAAGTTATCTACTGTACTTTGGTATAGGTTAACCGAACACCGTTAATCGAGCCTCTTAACCACGCGTGAGAGCCCAAATATGACACCGAACGCTATTGTGAGGCAAAGAATTGCGAGCAAAACCCTCTCGGCTACGTATCGGGCTGTGTCGAGACCACGAAAAAGACTGTCGGATATCGACTGATTAGCATTGTTGATCAGTCCACCTATATTCCCCAGCGCCTCTTCTATAACCGATTCCGGAAGCAGTTCATAGATTACAATGGGGGAAAATTTAGAGATATCCATGGCGAATGCAGACTCTCCCGAGAGGTGCATTTGTGATGAGGTTAATGATATCGGCTCCTCTCTGCCTTGCGTTATATAGAGTGCATGCAAGCTCTCAGTGTCCCAATCGTTGCTGTTTTGAATGAGGATGGGGATTGTCGTCACCTCATCAAATGTCCTGCCGTCCTGCAAAAGGATACCCACATGCAGTATCATTGCGCTGTCGGTGTCTACACGTTCGCGATATTCCGAATCAACCTCGTTATAGTAATCATTCCAGTCGGCGGTGGAACCACTGCCGTCGATTACCTTGACCCAAAACTGCGCTCCGGACGGAATAATGCCGCCTGTGTTGTCGACACCGACCGTCGCGAGATCACCTACATTCAGCCAGGTTATGCCGTTTGACGACACCTCCTTGCCGACAAAGGCGGAATATTTGTCCTGTGCCGTGTCCTCGTCACTCGGTGGAATTACCTCACCCGTGACATCGTTCGTCGGGAAAAGAAAGAATAGCCCCTGTGACCCGGATGTGTCGTCGGACGAGATGTCGGAACCGTTTGCAGTTCCGCTTGTACCTGTGTTTCCACTTCCGGTTGTGGTGGAGTCGGTTCCGCCGGAGCCTCCGACTCCACCGGTGCCGGAACTGTTTGCGCTACCTGAACCGGACGAGCCACCGACCGTGCCGGAATTCTCGTCCACAATGGTTAGCAACACCCGTGGGGTGAGGGCATATTCCGCGTGGTTATCGTCGGCGGCAATGACCGCCTCTACATAGTATTTACCCTCCTTTGATGGAGAGGTAGCGAGCGGTGACCCTCCTGTTTTTGAGGTATAATAACGATAGGACACCGAGCCGGTCGCGTCCCCTTTTTGAATATTACCCTCCCCGGTGTAGGTTATGGATTCACCGGTAAAGGTGGAGGTCTGCTCGGTTGGCTTCCAGCTTGCTTTCGGCTGTGCCCCAAAGATAGAGAGCTCAAACTCGGTCACCCTTGGTACATCGTTATCGTAGCCTTCCATCTCAAAAAATTCCTCCCCGAGAGGGTTATAGCTAACCTCTACCTCATGCACCCCCTGCTTTAAGGTGTTGAGATATTCGGCGGTGAATGTCAGTGCGGTGCTACTGCCGCTCGTCTTGGCGGTATAGTCCTTTGTCGATACGGAGGAGCCGTTGATACTCACCTCATCAACCGTATTACCGGACGATGTGAGGGTGACACGCAGATCCTTGGTGTCGGTCTTTTCGAACTCAACATCCTTAGCAGAGGCGGCGCTGTTGACGAATAACACCACCGCATCGGCAGACAGGTAGGAGACATTTCCCACAAGGTCGGTGATGCGCGCATAGACGACCGAGATGGTCTTGTCCTCGATACTAACGCCGGATGCACCGCGATATGTTCCCCATTCAATATCCTCAATCGATGGCATTGCGGACTTACTTTGTGCCTCATCATCCACAAAAAACTCAACGGATTTGATGCCGGAACCGTTGCCGTCCGAGCCCTCTATCTCCACCTTGGGGGTGTCGTTATAGAAAAAGCCGAGGTTGACGGTGGTGGAAAGGTAGGTAAATTCAACATCGTTAATGGTTATAACACCGGTCGGTGCCATAAGATCGGTATAAAACTCCGCCGTTTTCGCCTGGGAGATTGCACCGCTCGAATTGTTTTTAAGATAATATGTATACTCGCTCGCCTCACCCTCTGTCCCGAATGCCGGCACCGAGATACTGCTCTTCCACTCGTTAGACACCAGCGCAAAACTGTTGCTAATCGAAAATCCGGACGGTGAGCTAATCACCACATCCTGACCTGCCTTATACCAAATCTTGTTGTCATTTTCCACACCGCCACTTAAAAATCCGACCTTGTTATCGGCGTTATAGGGAAGAATATTTACGGCTACCGATGTCGAGTTGCTGGATGTTTTAACGGTAAAAATCTTTTCCCCGACTGTCAGGTCGCCGAGTGTGCCGTTTAGAATTATGGTGGCGTCACCCTGTGAGTCGGTGGTGGCACTCGCCTCCTCCAACTCAACCTCGGTGCCATTCACCACCTGAAAGAGATTGACCGTCATGTCGGCATGTGGTATATTAATACCGGCAAGTGAAAATACTGAATTAACCGATATTGTCAACCCCTCGCCGTAGTAGGCATCTTCAACGGTGACGGTGAGTTGATTGCTGGCATATATCGGCGTTTTATCGGTAATAAAGATAACAAAAAGAAAAGAAAAAACGGTGCAAAACAGCAGGGTCGGTATTTTTTTGTACCAACCTGTTTTTGCTATTGTCACAGACTTGTTCTCCAATTTGTTCCCTTAAGTTAAATGAATTTCGAGATGGTTTCCACCGCCTCGGTACGCAGAAACAACGAGCGTTTATCACTCTCAAACTCCCTCGAATACTGTGATTGAAGCTCATAGTCCGGCTTTAAAATCAAGGTGCACAGCTGTTCATTCGCACGGCGCAGTGAGGTCTCAAATGCACCTATGTTTTTTTGCAATTTAGCACTTATAAGATCGAGTGAGTTTTTCATCAGCTCGTCGGAGTAGTTAATAAGCTCATGCGCCCTTGACTCGTCGTTAATCTTGCCGTCAAACTGCTCCTGCAATCGGTTCTTTAAATCCTTAAAGTCAAACATAAGTTGCGGCATGTTGATCCTTTTCAACGATACCTCTATCATATCGTTGAGCTCGTCTATATCTCTGCCGGCAATGGGTAGCAATGCGTTTTGCAACCTCTGTTGCAGGGTATTGAAGCTCATCAACTCCTCACGCAATTCCGCATACTGCTCGCGGACATTCTGCTCCGCAAAGGTAAGTTCCTGTAGAACATCCTTGGTGTCGGCGTACTGTATCCTTTTTTGTTGGGTGATGTATTCCTTATGTTTTTTGTTCCAGGTAAGGGGGTTATACCAGACACTGTCGTTCACATCAATGTCAATGTGTACCACCTCCACCTCGGTTTTTATGCCGGGTTTTAATTTTTTTCGGCGGTTATAGGTCTCAACAAAGCGATCATAGGCGCTTTGTTCAATCTGACCGTAACACTCTTCAAACACCTCATCCACCGCCGAGCGTACCGATACTATCTTCTTTTTTATCGTGTTGTTTTTCTGTTCATACTGCGGCAGAACCTCTGTGTTGATTCGGGTGATCTCACCCGATATCTCGTCGCTTTTTTTGTGTAAAAGTTGCTTTAATTCACTGCTCGCAACCACCGCAAAGGAGGCGGCTTTGTTGATAAGCAGTTCCTGCTTTCTCTTTACCATGTCGTCAAACACGCTCGTCACGGTGTCAAATCCCGAAATCTGAGCGAGTTTCTTTTTGGTAAGTTTTACATGGCGTGACAGGTGAGCGTCCACCAGCTTTTCCAGCTCGTTATAGTTCTTTTTAAGCGATAACGACATATGGTGTGCAACGACGGAAACAAAGTAGGGCTGTTGGCATTGATTTACGACCTCAATAATCTGTTTAGAACAGTCAAAGGAGGCGAGGTTTTTCGCCATCAGACCGACACATTTTTTCGCACGATCTTCCAACGATCTTTTCAACCGTTGTTCGGCACACTCGATATCCTCCCCCTCTTTGAGGGTGTCCATCAGTGCGTTATCAAATTGGCTGGCGATGAGCAGTAGCCGCTTTGTCCCCTTCTGTGGCAGTTGGGAGCTGACCAACGCTATGTCGTTGCTGTCTAAAAAATAGGCGGCGGGGCTTAGAAAAAATGCCGCGTCACAGTGCTCTAAAAACTGCTGTGTCATGACCCGACGAGACGGCACCGGGTCGTTGAGCCCGGGGGTGTCGACCAACGATATATTCTCAAGTTCCGGCAGGTCCATCTTCAATGTGACCGCCTTAACAAACGGAGTGTATCGCCCTCTCTCACCGACATAGTCCTCTAAAATGGCATTAAGCTCTCCCCTGTCGATTATATCGATCCTTCTTATCTGCTCCTCAAAGCAGGCGTTCATGCTAACTTCACTATTCTGTGCCATGGACATGATGTCGCGTGCGGCGTGTACCTGAGTGGTGTCGATTGAAAGTCGTGCAAGCTTTTTAAGCTCTGTCCACTCAAAAACATCGTAAAATTCGACACAAAGTTGCTGTTCGCTCGAGTGCTCCACCATGGTAAGCACGCAGGTTTTCGGTGTTCTCGCCTGTGGTAGTATCTGATCCCCCTTAAAAAGCAGGGCATTAATAAATGAGGATTTGCCGGACTTGACCTGTCCGATAACCGCTATGTTAAACTTACGCTCGGCACTGAAAAAATCGGTGAGTTTTTTTTCAAAGTTGACCTTCAGTCGGTGTATCTCATCCGTGTCTATAAATCCACTGTAGGGGGACAGCGACCTTTGCACCTCACTTAACAGCTCGATAAAGCGCCGATGCTGTTCCTCCTGTGCAACTGTTTTTTCATAAATCATGGTGAGGTGATGTCCTTTCCTCTTGTATCGTTGTTAAAGATGGGGTATAAATCCCCCTTTATAATGTTGTCGATATAGTCGTTGATGGTCGCTAAATCCTCTTTTAAAAGTTCGATATCGTCACCGAAGTCGTTCGCTTTAGTCTGCGTAATGGATTCCACTATGCGGTTTTTCGCCTCACTCACGCGCTCGACATGCTCGTTGATGGATTGCATATAGTCCTGCAAGAACCTACCGCTCACCCGATCGATACAGCCGATAATGTGCAGCTCAATCTCCGGGAGAATCAGCTCATTCACTATCTTGATGCCGTCCTCTTTTTTTATCTTTCGGTTAATCTTGGAGGCATAGGCACAGACGATGGACATGAAATTTTCCTCTTTGGACATCGCCTCGATTAGTACCCTCGGTGAGATGTCATTCTCGTCAAACTCGATAAATCTCTCACTCAACCCGCTGAGATGAAGATGCGAGTTGATGCTCTGTTCACTGGATAAAAACACCGGATTAACGGTGGAATAAACCTCCTTATTGATATACGCAGGTATAATTCCCGCAAGGAAAGCCCGGATGTCCTGACCACTGATTATAAGTGAAAAGATGGGGTCCAGTAGCTGTGCTGTCAGGTTTTTTATGTTCCTGCGCACCTTTGACATGACCGTGCCGACACCCTCCTCCAACTCTGTGAGGGAGTCCTCACACCCCTGCTTTAGTTTGGCAAAGCGGGCATTTTGCCTCTCGGTCAGGCGGTGACGCTCCGGAACTGGCAGATCGACGGCGAGCAGTTCATTCTCCACCACGGCTTTCAACAGATAACTTATCGACAGGCAGTGACGGGTTATAACCTGCATCTGCTCTGCCCGAATAAACTCATTTATCTGACGTAAAAGTGTCTTGACCTCCTCGGTCGAGCGGTGAGTTCCAACCTTGGTATCGGCTATGTGAATTTTCTCGACCGGAAGATAGGTTTTTATGGTATTTTCGATATGCTCGGTACAGCGCAATAACTCGGACGGCGGTATCTTGTCGCATTTAGTCAGGACAACGAAGATGGGTTTATTAGGGGTGGTATATCCTAAAAGAAGCTCGACAATGGAGTGTTTTACAACCGGTTCGTCCGCCGCTACAACTAAAATATAGGCATAACACTTTAAAAGATAGTTTTGCAACCATCTGTCATGTAGTTCGGTGCCGGAGTCATAGCCCGGCAGATCGACGAGCACTATGTTTTCGATACTCTGAAAGAAGTCGTTTTTGACGCTGAGCTTAATGGTATTGATTCCGCCCAGTGGGACACTGCGATCACGAAGCGCACACAGATCCACCCGATGGGAGGAATCGTGACGACAAAGGACAAGTTCATTTTCGCCGTAGGAAATCTCAACCGGCGGACATTCCTCCGGCAGGTTGCCGACCGGCAACAACTCCTGCTCTAATATGGCGTTGACGACAGAGCTTTTGCCGGTGTTAAATCCACCGACCAACGGGACGGTCACATTTTGTGTGAGCACCCTGACCAGTTCATTCGCTTCGGAGCTGACATCCACCTTGTACTTATCGGCAACATCAAGCAACCTTTTCATCGCTCTATCCAGTTTTTGCAAAAAAACCTCCGGCAATTCATATTGGTACGGCTAAACGACACCTGCCAGTGTCTATATAGACAGGTGCCTATTAACATTATACATAATCGAAGCGATAAATAAAAGGCTTTTTTGAAAAAATTTATCCTACGATGACATATCCCCCGAGGCTAATGTTGTCCACTGCCGCCGTCTGTGGTGTGGATAAAAAGCAGTTGACATCGGCATAACAGTATGTGTCGGTGTGGTATGCCTTACGCAGGCAGACCAGTTTGAACCTCGTGCCGATTCCGCTGTAGTTTTCGATAAGCTTTTCCAGTTCTCGCTCCGAGATTGGCAGCGGCTCGGTGCGCTGTGACAGGTTGAGTATCACCGCAAAGTGATTTCGTGTGTCGCCATACAGCTCCTTGTTGAGCTTTTTAGTGGCGGCGTTTGTAGGATATCTCGACCACTGGAAGTTCTCAACAATGTGCGGTCTTATGCCGCTCACGAGGAAGATAAGCTCCTCCAACGTTTTCCGTGTGCCCTTGCCACCCTGAAAGAGGTCTATGTTTTTGATCATGTACCGCATCTGTTCGGTATTTAAAAACTTGGCGTACTCCTCAATCCCAAGCCATGAGGCAAGTCGCAAAACGCTCTCCCTGTCCGCCTTTTCATAGTCTAAAGCGTCCGGCAGTCGGTCGATGCCTCGCTCAATGTCAAGATATTTTGACTGCATCACCGCGAGATAACGATCGAAAAACTCGTCCCCTTGATAAATCTCGGGTAGATAATCGCTAAATGTATACTTCGGGAATTCCAGTCGCAAACCCTTTATCAACGCAGAGGCATCGTTTTTAAGCACGACGGCAACATACACAAACACATATCGACCTTTGAGTGAATGCAGAAGAATGTCGGTGGTGTCCACCCGCCGAACGTGTGGCAATGCACAGAGTATCTGACCTTTTTCATATGCCGAAACCTCGTCCCCTCGCAGAAGTTCGTCAAGATTGTAGAGCTTGTTGTTGTGGTAGAGTTCCAGCTCGTCGGTCGCGGCAACCACCACCTCTAAACGCAGGTTATTAAACTCCCCCTCTATAACAAGGCGGTTGTAGGTCATATCCTCGTCATATGTATCAAAAAATGGCGTGACATAACAGGCGACATCGCGGTCGGTGGACAGGGTGATATTCAACTCCTCGTCGGTCACAAAGCCGTCAAGATAGCCTTTTTGCAGTGAACGCTTATAAAAGTTTACGTATTTTAACTGCGTTTTCATGGGTTGCGCCGTTCCTTTCTCTCGGTTTTATTGGGCCAATATCACCCTTTATACAAACTCGATGCCTATCTCTTTAAGGTAGCTGAGGCTGTCGGGATGGATAACTATGTCCCCTTGCTCGTTTTTGTATCCGCCGTCTCCGCTATATTCCAGCGAAAAATCGCCGATCTGTTTGACGTTCGGATGAAGTTCCAGTGCTGAAAACAGTCTGCCATAGTCGACATTTTTGCCAAAAGCCCCCTCGCCGACGCAGTCCACGACCGACGATATAAAACCGGTCACCCTGTCCCGCTCCTGCACGGTATTTTCCGACAGGACAATACGTCCGTATACACTCACCCCGACATATCTCGCCGACACCACTCGAATATCGGTGGTCAAAAGGCGATATTTTCTCAGGTTTGTGTGGATATTCTTAATGTATGATGCAGATAGAATTGGAAGGCGACCGCCGTGTTTCGGCTTGACCGCCAGCACCACCGTGTTGGAGAGGTATGGCTCGTTATATGCCTTACAGTAGTCCTTAATCGGGATAACACTCATACCGTCAATCATCAATCCCGGGGTGTTCATAACTATATAGTTGTAATCCTCAGCGGTGACCGCTCTTGTCACACTCGAGAGTTTTTTCTCTATCTCTAACTCCAAGGAATCGCTGTTCCTACGCCGAGAACCTCCGACGGCATTTTCAAGGTTTAACACCGGATGCTCAAAACCAAACTCGGAATGATCTATGCGACCTTTGAGTACATTTCCACCCTCAAAAGAGGAGGTTTTAACCGTCACCACGACAACCGACTGACCCTGCTGTGGTTGCATACCGTTTATGCCGTCGCCAAAATAAATGCATCCGCTCTCACGGTCATAGCCAAAACTGTAGTTGTCGTATCCCTCCGAGCCGAGATCGTCACTATAGTCCCAGAGTTGATAGACCGTCTCGCCGTCCTTCTCGGAGCAAAGAGCAAGTTTTAGCTCACAGATCTTTTCCGGATCGGCGTTAAAATGTAATCGTTGACCGGCACAGCCGTCACTACTGCCGATGGTCAGTGCGTCCTCGATGTCGCTGTTTGCAACAAAGACCGCAAATATATCACCCTCGGTCGGCATATCATCGTCAAAGAGAATGTATCGCTCGTTCTCGATATCTCCCTCAACCAATGAACAGCGGTTCTCGTCCGATTTTGAACTGTAATGAACGACATATTCGTCGCCGCATTTCTTTGCGATCGTCACACTATCGTTATCCCGTATACAAAAGTCAAGAGGCAATTTCTTGTCACCCTTATACTCGACAAGATGGGTAGCGGCGTGAGTCTCGGTCTGCACCACCTCGACGCAGGCGGTCAAAATGCGACCTATCGCAGGCAGGACATCATACTCGTTGTGGGTCAGACGACAGCGCAGATAGTGCGCCGGCGACATCTCTTCACTCTTATATTTTTTTGTAGAGGTTTTGGCAAAGATGCGAACAAAGCCGGTGCGTAAAAAGCCGTTTGTATCGTCATACACCACGGTGCAGGGCACAAAAGACTTCCCATCATAATAGTCAAACTCGATATTTGATAGTGAAAAATCGTCCGAAAACTCGTTACGATTGGTCGGCTGAACCTCGATATAAAGCTCGGTATCGCCCTTTATTGGATTTTCAAAGCCTATATAAAGGTTGCATTCCTCCTCCGTGTCGATGGAGAACACCTCGGCAAAGCTACCATCCACACCGGCAAAAAGGCTCAGATCCTTAATTTTACCGCCCACCTCATTGTAGATTGCGCTCACCGGATTGTTACTGCCTACAAAAGGCTTTGTCGTCTCAAAGACGGTGTCTCCGGCATAAAATCTCGTCGACTGCAACATCCTCACCTGCTCGTCTGAAATCGCCACAAAGCAGTGTGAAGGGGTTGAGCTTGACAGTATGCCGAGTAGCTTTAAATACTTCAATCGGTGCTGTTCCCCTGTCGCATCGAGATAGTAGTTAAGCGAGTCTATCAACCAATAGAACATCTGCAAAGTTGTGATGCCGGGGTCGTGATGATTGAGGTCGGTCCACTCGGAATTGAGGCGCGGTATCATACGGCGTGCTCGCTCGAACATACCGCTATAGTTCATATCGTCCAGCTGTGGAACGTGTAACATAAATTTTATCCTTTCCGATCGGAAGATTGGGTACTATTTAACCTCTACATATACGGTGTGGGTGCCGTTTACCGCCATGGCAAATGGGTTGGTGATAACATCACCTACATCCTCCCCGACCGCTATCTCACGACCGCCCGTTGTGGCGGCGGCAGATATTCGAACGATGGAGATATTATTACTCTTCATCTTAAGGTATGCGGAGAGCTGTTTCACCGTTGGGAGGGTGCCGATGCTCCAACCCGAGCCGTCAAAACCGCCGTTGAGTGGGTCGATAAACTCCCTAATAAG
>CAYJMO010000016.1:0-8348 GCA_964371365.1 uncultured Oscillospiraceae bacterium | reverse complement strand
CTTGGTGTTATTTTGGAGTTCGTACACATCATCATACTCACTGCATAAAACCCAAATCCTGATGGAAAATGGTACAAAGTGAGGTTGTGTTAACATCAATTTTTTGCCCATCGGGATTATGTTGCCGGTCCGGCAGAGCTTTTTGTATATCTCATCCTTGACCGACGAAAAGATGTGATTGCCTTTTTCAAACTCCTCTATGAGCAGGGCGATGGTCAATAAATCCTCATCCTTTTCACCCAGTTTGTTTATGCCACTCACACATTTGATGCGCTTTACGCAGTAAGAGATTTGGGAGATGATGTCGAAATAATCGGTGGCGGTCACGGCGCGACCTCTTGTTTTTAGGATATTGGAAATCTGCTTTGCGGAGCTCTCGACGTTATAGCCGTCGTATCCACCATAAGCCGGAACAGGGTTTGACACGGTGCTGATATACTTCAGCGACTGTTCTGTCTGATTTATTGCGCCTGCCCTGACGTTGGCACGTGAACCCTCATAGGATTGATAGACGATACGTACCGACGCGCCATTCTTTGAAAGAGGGTATGCAGCAAAGATGTTTTTGTCAAACTCCACAGTGCCCTGAGCGAGATCCAAAAGGTAGTGACGTGCACGCTCGGAAAAGTGGGAGCGCTTCGCCCAAAGAACCCAGTTGTCAGCACTCGGGTTATGCTCATTGAGCTCGTTTACATAGACATCCACCTTAATCAGGTTATTACCCGGCAGTTGCAGCCGGATGTTGCCCTGCTCCTCCTCGAGATAAAACTCCTGTGTCCTGGTGCGATGATTATGCGCGCGCACCATGTTCGTGATTATGGACTTTATTCTCGGTGGGTTAACGCTCGGATTAATATCCAGTGAAACTATACGTAACCAATATAAGTTGTTCTCGAACATCTCTTTGCGACGAATGTCGTTTGGAATCAGCATCAATATATTACCGGTATAGAGAAATCCTCCGGTATAGTCTACCGTCTGAATAGGGGCGAATCCGTCATGACCGAGGTACTGTATCATGTAGTTAACCGGTATGTCCTCGCTGTTTTCCACCTCAAAATATAGGCTGGTGGGACTGCCGGTGGGGTTTAGGTCAAACCCAAAATACATACAAAGCCGCTCCGACTCACGGGTGTAGAATAACTCTACACTACGCTTTTTGCCGAGTAATCCGGTCACATCTCTTGTCTCAAAGTTGTTTTTTGTCTGTGCTATGTCCGGCATGACGGCAGAGTTGTCGTAGGAGTAGGCAAAATTTAGCTCCGATATGATGGGGCAGTACACCCTGTTCGGTATGCTATAAAGGTTATCCGCCCTCATAAGACGCAGTCGCAGGCGGTATCCATCGATTGCCTCCTCGGCGCTCGCCATGTCAAGAGGACAGGTGAAATTAATGTTAACAGCACCCACGACACTACCATTAAACAGGCCGGTGATATGCTCTTCATGCAAAAGTCGTTTCCAACCGGCGGTGCTCAGATACTCGATAAGAACATAGTCGGCGCGCACGTCCATCTTTTGAAAGGTGGGACCTGCTCCCTCGCGTTTCATTACCACCTTAAGCTCGTCATCGGCGTCAAACTTCGGAAGATCCTGTTCTATAATCTCAAAATCAAGATTAAACTTCATCTCCACCGCCGCGCCGCGACGGGAGAGCACCGAGCCGCTCTCTATACCGCACTCGGAATAGATGGCGAGCGGTGTTTGAAAGGGGGCAAATCGGGAAATGTTCTGCTCAATACCGGCGGTCATGACAAGTTTCGGCGGTATGTCTTTTTCGGAAAAGACAATCCCCACTCCGCTGATGTGCACATCGGATATCTTGGAGGAAGAAACGCACAGGGTATAATACTCCTTGTCATCGATGGTGACAAGTTCCGGTTGATAACCGCTTACATCTAACCAGATAATGTCGTCCGTGAGGGTTGCAGGCGGAAGTTCCCACTCGCCGCTCGGATGCAAAAAGCTGTAGCGCACATCATCACCACTCAAAAACTCCAGCACCTCGGGGAGAATCAACTCCTCCAAAGTGGTAAATTTCAACCCGAGTTTCATGTCGGTCAGGTCGTCGAAAATCTGCTGAAAGCCGAGTAAAAGCTTATGTTCAGATTGATTGTCGCCTGTCAAGTCAAACAACTTTACACCATCTTTTAGGTCGGTAGCGTTGGTTCCGCTGTACAGACAGGTTAAACGGTCGGAGTCTTTACCGACCGCGTATATAGCGCGAACATTTGCCTCGGTGGTGGTGATGGCATAGTCCGTCTCAAAGACGATGGGATTGTCACTCCCGTCGTCAGCGAGCAGGGTTGTTGCCCTGGGAATCACCACCGGCTCCAAAACACCGGCAACCGAGGTGAATTTGACATAGCTCTTTGCCGAGGTGATAGGTTCTTCTTTAAGCATGTCAAACAGGTTGAGATATTGAATCCTGTGCTTATCCATCACCCTATCGAAGTTCTCCTCGGTGTGGCAGAGCATGTCATCAACGAGGAGCGCAACCGTAGAGCCGGCGTCGGGGTTTTGTTGATCAAACCTCCACTCCGGAACATAGGATTTTGCAAGCTTCGCTATCTTTTCATGTCTTGTCGACAAATTCTCGGTGCTCAATGTACTTCTCCATTCCTATCAAAATAGTCTTATTCTAACCCGACACCCTCATACAGATAGTATGGGAACACAAGGTTATTGGGGTTATTGGTCGCGCGAACAACGTAGTTTATCTCGATAATGACCTTGCCTTTATGGAGTTCCTCGTCATCCACCTCGACCGATACATCGACGATTCTCGGTTCCCAGTAGGAAAGTGCTTTTAGAATTTCGGTCTCCATCATAGTGGTGGTGTCGCTGTCCGGAAGATCAAAAACATAGCTGTGCACATCGCACCCAAACTCCGGCAACATCGCACGTTCCGACAACCTTGTCATGACGATAATGTATATCGCCTCCTTTATGTCGTCCTCTCCCTCACACATGATAAACCTGCCGGTCGCGGCGTCCACACGAGGGGGAAAGCTCCATCCCCTACCTAAAAAGTTATTCCCATCAGCCATTTTGCGCCCTCTTTAATGTTTGTTTTATTGACATAGTGCTGCTGGAGGGGAACCCCTCCCCTACAGTATGCCGTGTCACTAATTTATCTTCACCATTCCACCCGATATGGTTGTCATCGCGCCGCCCTTGAGCTCCGCCATCTGCTTGCCGTTGAGGTTGAGCATACCGCCCTCCACTGCCATCTTTTGACCTCCCGAGATGTTCGCTGTTTTGCCTGCGCTAATGTTGAGCATGTCACACTTAATGTCCAGCTTGCCGGATGCACCGTCCATGATTATCTCGCACTTGCCGGCGGTAAGTGTCATCTTTTTATCGGCGGTGACACTTATCGCACCACCCTTGGCATCAATGTCAACAACGTTTTTTTTGTCCTTGTCCGAGATGGAGATCAGCTCGTTTTCATCGCCGATGGTTATGGTCAATCCTTTTGGGGTCTTTATTGTGACCGACTGCTTATTCTCCTCATCCGAGATGGCGAGCTCCACCTCGCCTTTGGATTTGAACTTTTTGTTGGCGTTTTTTTCCACAAAACTCTCGCTCAACATGCCGGCATTTGCAGGGTATAGGCTCCCGATTACAAAGGGGCGTTTGCGATCGGTGCCCATAAAAGCGACCACCACAATGTCGTCAATCTCCGGCATAAGATAATTTCCATAGGTCTTGCCGGCGTAGGGTTGCAGCACCGGTATCCACTCGCCGATGTTGTTGCCCTCTTTCCAGGAGGTGAGTTGAACCTTGACCATCCCGGCAAACTCTTTGTTATTATTATCGGTGACAACCCCCTGCACAAAGCTGCCGAGGTCGTTAAACTCGGGGGATTTGTTAAACTGTCCACCGGTTAGAATGTCGGTTATTGAACTCATAGCGACTTAATGCCCCCCTCAAACTCTGTAATATACCCGACAGAAGCGTTGTATCTGTGCCGCACCTTGCCGATGTAAAAATTCTTCTTCGCGTCGTCCATGAGACCGTCTATCTTGATAAATCGTCCCGGCACAATCTCGGGATTGCCAACACAGGTCGCCTCCAAAAGTCCAAAATCTTTAACAATGCTGTCGGCGAGGATATCGGCACGTTTTTTCGCGTCGGCTACACTGGTGACACCGGAGTCAAAATATGTCCGTTTCGTGCCACTTAGCATCTTTTTTGCGGTACTGCCGCCGCTGAACTTGCCGGCGAGCTTGCTTTTACCGCTCACCGCCTGGTCATTTTGAGGATTAATCCCGACCACCTCCAACTCGTCAACAAGTCCCGTGCCTTGAAATGACAGTCGAGCGTGTCGTAGCCCGTCCCCCGGTTGCAGTGTCATGATGGGAGCGCTCACCGTCACGGTGCTTCTAAAATAAGCCTTGCCGGCAATGATAAAAAACTCGCAACCGTAATACTGTGCCTGTTTTATAATGAAGTTATAGTCGCTCTCCATGTTCATCTGGATTACATTAAGGTCGGGGGAGGTCAGATTCACCTCCTTGCCGGCGAGATATCCGCTGATGGGTTGCTCGCCAAATATTGCGGTGATGACCTGTGATACCTTTTTTTCCTTTCTGATCTCGAGACGTTGAACCTTCATCAATAGACATTTTGCGTCCATGCACCCGACCGAGATTGTAGGGGAGGAATCTTCATCAAAATCGTAGGACACCTCGGTAATAACGCCCTCAAAAACCGGTATGTTGGTAAAATATCCGAGCTCGATGACCACCTTTGCGCCGATTTGAAGCTGTTTAAACGCGCCCTTGGTGTCAAAGTTTGTGTTGATCTGCTCATACTGCTCCACCACCGTGAAGGATGCGCCGGATGCCTCATACCCGTTTGTAAGCTCCACCTCCAGCGAGTTTATGCCGGCACCGAGTTTTTCTTTTATGTCCGTTCCGTCGATTAAAATTCGATAGGACGGGGTGGTGAAACCGCGATATTTTTTATTCAGCGACGCATAATCCGTCACGTTTGTCATTAAATCCATCTCTTCCCCGTCTTGTTATTTTATGGAGGGCACCTTAAGATTAGTGGCTATCTCGACCGAGCGTGGGTTGAGTATGCCGTTAGATTTCGCTATAATCTTCCACTTTTCCGGGTCGTCATACTCCTCATGTGCCATCATCCAGAGTTGATCGCCCTGCACAAGCGTGCGACTTTTTGTCCTGTCCGGTGACTGATAGGGGCTTGCCTGTGATTGCAGAAGCTTCGCCGTCTCCTCCCCCTCTATCGAAATATCAAGCTTTGCCTTGCAAGGATCTCCGCTCGGCAGGAACATGGTGTACTGCGCCGATAACGACGACACCTTGCCGGTAAAGCTGAGTGAACCCCAGACAAAACGAACTTTTGGAGGTGAGTGCAGATCGTTATGAAAGGTGGTGAGATCGATTATATTCGCCGCCGCCTTGCTTGGCACCGCACCGCCGTCTACCTTTTTCGAGCTGCTCTTGACGCTCTTTTTAACGTCCTTAAACGCCTTTTCTAAGAGCCCCATCTGGCTTTGCTTGCTGATATTATCGAAATAGAGCGAGAGACTGAGCGTCGTCGCCGAGCCTTTTATTGCCTGAGACTCACCATCGGTGTCCTTGCCGAGTTTTGAGCTTTTTTCCAGTGCGACGCCGCGGCTTATGCTATACTCCGACGGGTTAAACTGCACCTCGACGGTGTTGAGCGTCTTGTCGTTGTTGTCGAGGATATATATCTTCGCCTTTTTGAGCGACATGCCGGAAAATAGCGGTTTATACTTGTCCTTTGCGCTCTTTGCCATCTTTTTAAGCCGGGCTTTTTCCTTTTTCGAGCCGTCTTTTTCCGATAATAACATTACTTCATCCCTCTCCTGTTGCGTTCCGTCCTAAGACGATTTTCAAGCTGTCGATAGACCTTTTCCGCGAGCTTGTTTATCTGCGCCTTGTCCATCTGAACCGTGCCAACCTCGCCACCCGATACCACGATGTTTTTTTTGTTCATGGTGTGATTTATCGTCTCGGTCGTCTCGGTGTTCTCTATCTTTTTGGTCTTCTTTATGGTTACAATCTCGTCCTCCTCCTGCTGAGGCTGTTCTACAGCGGGAGCACTCTCCTGCTTGTGTACGATGCTCACCTCACTCAATTTCTGTTGCGCAATGTTTTGGAGGGTGTTGTTATAGAGATTTGTCTCACTTTGAGTGGTTGATATGTTGTTATGTACGCTCGGCGCGCCGTTTGTTATGCTGAAACTAACCGAGTCGGACGTGGTTTTTGTCATGTTCGCAATCTGTAAAGAATTGCCATTGTTGGTTATGTGAAACCGTGAGTTTTTGAGAATGTTGTTTATCACCGTCAGAGGTGTTGATGTGCTATTATTCACGGAGTTCTCGCTATTAAGGTGCACGTTATTTATTGACTGTGCACTTTGGTGGGATACATTTGTCAGGTTGGTGACGTCCCCCTCTTTACTGTTTTGTGTTTTTGAGAGATTGTGCAGTAGTGTCTCTCGTTTAAGGTAACTTTGGGTGTTGAAAACCCCGTTTTCGGTCAGCGTCTCGGTGTTGAGGTTGACAAGTGTAAGCCGGCTGTCGACGTTTTGCAGGTTGTTTTGGATTTGAGTTGCGTTTTTTTGCAAAGCTGTGAGGTTTTTTAGGGTTATCACATTCCCTGTTGTCAACCTCTGGGTGGTGTGCTCGTTTATCCTGTTTGTGCTCTGAGTGTTATTCTCGCTTTTAAGGAGGTTTTCCACCGTTTCACTCACCGTTTTTACAAGCTCGTTTTTAGTCTCGGACGGCTCGGTCGTGTCCCCCTGCAAATTGTAGGTCAGCGGCGCTTCAATATGGTGGATATCTATATTTGACACCGAACTCTCGGCGGTGTTTTGCGTCTTATTTATGTTTATGTCAGCCGATGTGATGACATTTTTTTCGCTCGACGTGCCCTGCACCACCTGTGTGTCGGTAACTGTCGGCATTGTGGTGTCAACGGTGCGGAGTGTCTGTTTAACAACCTCTTTGATTGTCTCGCCGGTGTTTTCAGCCGGAGTCTCTCGCCTGCCGTTCTCGTCATAGACAACGCTCGCCGAAGTAATGTCTTGGTTATTATAGATATTGCTGTTTTGGTAGTGGCGGGTCGGGCGTTGGCTTTTATCGATTGTATTTGTGTTTTCACCGACATTCTTTTCAAGGTTGGTTAGCGTTTTACTATTGAAAATCTGCTGTGTGCTCTGAGTGCTTTCCCCTTTTTGCAGCTCGGTTTCTACCTTTTGCTCGGCCGTGGTCGGGGAGGATGTGCTCTGTTCACGTTCAACGCTCGCTGGTGATGTGGCGGCATTCTCGTTCACCGTCATACTATGTAATCGATTTTCCAGCGCGGTGATATGTTGCTCGTTTTTCTGTATCGTCTCGTTGAGTTGCTGTGTCTCGCTATTTTCTTGATGTACAAACTCACTCGGATGAATATTGATAGTATTATTGTTGATTGTATCGGTGTTTTTCAGGCTGTTTATCGTCTCTTTCGACAGTTTAATTATATCACCGGCAGATACATTTTGAAGCTCGGTGAGTTTATTGATGGTACTCACCGTATTGCCGTGAATATCTGTGCTCTGCACGGTGGTGTTGCTGTTGTCGACGTTTTCCGTGCGGTGGTTGTTCGCGGTGGTAATGGATTTTTCCATCATGGAAAGTCGCTGATTGTACACTCCGGCATAGACATCCGCCGTCTTTAGCATAATGTCGTTTAAAAAAGACATGCCGAGCGATACATTTTGAATGTTGGTGTTTTGAATATTGTTGTTTATATAGTAGATATCCTCGACATGGGTAACAAAACGGTTGGTGATAGGTGTCTGCACGTCGGCGATAACCGGCTCTAACCATACCATCTGAGCCTCCTGCGAAACCGAGGAGACAAAGTTTGTGTGGCGCGCCGCGATATCCTCGCTCAAACCCTGATTGTTGTTCCCTATCAAAATCTATATCCCTTTATATAAACTCACCGACCGCACCAAGTCCTGCATTTGCGGCGGTGTTGCGCTCGAACGTCTCGTAAGCAACCTCGAACTTTTCTATAATCAGCTCCCCACTCGACGCGTCGAAGTCGGAGCAACTCCACTTCTTCAATATGGGGTCGGTGGCAAAATAGACCTTGGAAATCATTCCGTTACGATCAAAAGAAAGCAGAATGATGTCCCCCATCAACCGTTGACCCGGAATCATCTCGGTCATAAGTGTAAAGGCAAGACCTCGGTTTGCAACCCCACGCTCCATGACAAGAGTTTTCTCGGCGGTGTCCGGCGCGGCCATAAGGTGAACCTTGTGGTTAACGCCTCCCTCCTGAAAAGTTTCCAAAGCG
>CAYJMO010000015.1:0-27786 GCA_964371365.1 uncultured Oscillospiraceae bacterium | reverse complement strand
GTTTGTATCATATTATAGCAACAAAAGGTCGTCACGAGTATCACCGTGACGACCTCAGACTGTCAAAAAACCTTTTTTCATAAAACACACTTCGTTATATTGTACAAAAAATTATTCTCAACTTTGTGGCGAGGGTTGTAGGATCTGCGGTTTTTTGATTGCAATTGTTATGATTATGCTTTGTGTTCATATTTCTTTCTGCTCTGCAGCAGTGCGCGTTTCTTTACTTTTTGATAGCAAAAAGTAACAAAAACTATCGGGGCTACGCATGCCCCGAACCCCAGCGTGTTCTCGGATTTCCGCACTTAGAACGCTCTTGCAAACAAAATTTAACTCATAATTATATAAAACCTCATAACGGCTTTATATAATTATTCAAACACAAATTTTGTTTGAGCGCGTTTGCTAAAGCTATGTTTGTGGTTGTTTTTTGTTATTGTTCTGTTCAAACGAAGTTTTTGTGCAACATTTTTTAGGGTATACCTTTTTCGACAGCCAAAACGCCCTCGCTCATTATGAGCAAGGGCGTTTTTCTTTATTGTATGAAAACCACCGGCTGTGCCGGTAGTGCGCAAAATGCTGTTTTTAAGCTGTCAAAGAGCAAGGGTTTTACCAACATCAGACAAAAGTCTTGCACGTAGATAGCATCAATAAGGTTGGTTCTATCTTTTTCTCAAATCCTGAACTCTTTTTGCCTTGCCGGTGAAGCGCTCAATTGTCTTGGGTTCCATAAGGGTTACGGTCACCTTGATGTTCATGCCGTCGTGGATTTTTTTCCCAAGGCGAGATTTAAGGTGATGCAGTTCGTCCTCACCCATCTCGGCGGAGGGTTTGGCAAGCTCCACCTGAACCTCAAGAGTATCAAAAACTTTGTCGGTGCGAACTACCAACATGTAATGAGGGGTAACTCCCTCGATGTCTATTAACACGCTCTCTAACTGTGTCGGGAATACGTTGACACCGCGTATCTTGATCATATCATCGGAACGTCCGGCAACCTTTGCCATCCTTGCGCTGGTACGACCGCAATCGCACGGGTCGTAGTTGATGGAGGTTATGTCCTTGGTGCGGTATCGGAGCATCGGCAGACCTCGCTTGGTCAGGTTAGTGATAACCATCTCGCCACGACTTCCGTGGGAGAGGACCTTTTCACTCACGGGATCAATTATCTCACAGAGGAAATGATCCTCGTTGATGTGAAGTCCGTCACGTTTAAAGCACTCGCCCGAGATGCCGGGTCCGTTGAGCTCCGACAGACCGTAGTTGTCGGTGACAAAACAGTCGTTGCCCCAGCGAGTTTCAATCTGGGTTTGCATCGCCTTGGTGGTGCTCTCACTGCCGAGTATGCCGTATTTGATGTTATACTCGCTCATAGGATGGCGGTCGGACAGCTCCTGAGCCGCCTCGGCAAGATATAGGCAGTAGGTAGGGGTAGCGACAATGGCATCGGTCTTAAAATCCCGCATAAACTTAAGTTGTTTTTCGGTATTTCCGGAGGAGGTAGGCACGACGGTGGCGCCGATTTTCTCCATGCCGTAGTGCAGACCGAGTGCACCGGTGAACATACCGTAGCCGAAACATATCTGCACCAATGTTTCATCGGTTGCGCCCGCTGCGGTGACCAGCCGTGCAACCTGTTCCGACCAGCAGTCTATGTCCTCCTTGGTATAACCTACAACGGTAGGGTTGCCGGTGGTACCGGACGAGGCGTGCAGTCGCACCAACTCTTTCGGAGGCACGCTAAAAAGACCGAAAGGATAGGTGTCGCGCAGATCCTCCTTTGTGGTGTAGGGTATATATTCAATATCGGACAGGGTCTTTATCCTCTCGGGGGTGACGCCTGCCTTTTCAAGACGGTTGCGATAAAAAGGGACATTCTTAATGCAGTAGTCCACAAGATTGCGCAAACGTTCCAACTGCAAAGCCTCAAGGTCAGAGCGCTTCATACACTCCATATCCCTGTTAAAAATATTGTGATTCATCTATTCTCGTTCCCCTGTTGTGAGCATTTGGTCTATTGTATCAGATTTCGACCCATTATGCAACTTAAAAAATCGGCTTTGCAGTATTTTTTAAATCAGCTTTGCAGTATTTTTATTATGGTGAGTATGTTTTTGTCGTCCTCGTATCGATAGCTCACCTCATCCATGCTCTTTTTAACCATCAGTATTCCAAGGCCACCGATGTCGCGTTCCTCCGCACAAAGGGTAATGTCGGCATCCTTTTTCATGAGTGGGTTAAAGGGTGTGCCGCTATCTATAAAATCCAACCTCACGCGAGAGGGCTGTTCCAAAAACTCCATCACTACCCTCGCATCACCCTCACTCTCACCGTAGGCGTAGTGAGCAATGTTCACATATATCTCCTCGACTGCTATCGAGATAGGCATTATCGTCTTCATAGGGCAACCCTTTGCCGAGAGTTCCTCTTCCACAAACTCCTGGACCAAGGCAAGGTTATCAAGGTTAGCACTTATAGTCAGTTCTTTCATCTCATCCTTTCTATAAATTACTTGTATTTAAAGCCGAGCATAGTTATATCGTCGAACTGGGGAGCATCGCCGACAAAATTGTCGATGTCGGATTTGAGTATGGTGAGTCGTTCCTGTTGTGTGGCACTCTCTTTTTTATTAAGAGATTCCACGGTGCGCTCTATACCGAACAGCTCGTTATCGGCATTGGTCGCCTCCGGCACGCCGTCGGTATAGACAAACAGCTCATCTCCATGGTTTAACTGTATTTCATACTCTTTATATCTCGAGCTCTCAAAGCCGGCGAGCACAAAGCCGTGTTTGTCCTTGAACACTTCGTATCGGTCGCCTCTTTTTAAAATCGGGTATTCATGTCCGGCGTTGACACATTTCATTGTGCCGGTGCGAAGGTCGATAACACCCAGCCATACCGTGACAAACATCTCGGAATCATTATTCTCACAGAGTTGCGCGTTGACGTTTTCAAAGACCGACACGATATCCTTGCCGGACAGTATCTGATTCTTAATGATGGTTTTTGAGATAACCATAAACAGCGAGGCCGGCACTCCCTTGCCGGATACATCGGCGACCACTAACGCAAAATGGTTTTCATCGACATAGAATAGATCATAAAAGTCACCGCCAACCTCTTTTGCAGGGGTCATGGTTGCATGCACATCAAACGCCACTACATCGGAATAGGTAGGGAATATGCGCGGGAGCATGTCCGCCTGAATTTTTTGTGCAACGTTCAGCTCGGCGCCGATACGCTCCTTTTCGGCGGCAATATTGGTGATGTTGTCAATGTAGGACGCGATGTCAAACTCCATCTGACGCATGACGTTGAGCAGGTTTTCAATCTCGTCGCCGGTCTTAATCTCCAGACGCTGTATCGCTGAGAGGGAACCGTCTGCCTCACCCTCCTTGTCCGAGACATAAAGGGAGGCCGCACCGGCTAATCGGTTAATGGGACCGACGACCGCCTTGTTGGTTACATAGATAAAGAGCGCGACCAAGATTGCTGTCGCAACGACCGAGACAATCAAGAGCAGGATTAAGAAGTTGTACCGGTCCTGCATGACATCATCCATTGAGATGTCCACCATCGCATAGCCTACCACCTCGTCGGATGAGTTGTAGATGGGAACACCGGCTGTGGATAGCCATCCAAAGTCGGAGTGTAGAATATAGGGAGGGAAACCGATGCTCGGATCGTCAAAGATTCCCCAGTTAGATTCCTCTAAAACATCGGGGTATCCGGGGTCACATGCATACTCGGAATCATCGATATCAAAGATATAAAGGCCGGTCTTTGTTTCAACGTCGACGGTGGTGATATAGAGGTAAAGCACGTTGCTCGCCTCCTTTATCCCCTCTAACATTTCATAGTTTTCAAAATAATCCTCGTCATGTATCGCCGCGAACTTCTCAAAATATGCGGCGGCGCTCGCCTCGTCGTTCGGCAGGGCGTCGAGGTTGTCGCGGTAGGTGCTCAACACAAAGTCGGCGTACTCCTCAACCATATCACCGTCGATGACGTTGGAGGCGGTTTGAGCGACATCCTGCGTCAAGGTGCGGTAGTGCTCGTCCATTGTGTCTGCATAGATGTTGTAGCTGATTGTGGCGGTAAGAATAGTCAGGGATATCGACATTACGATTATCACAATCGCCGCCTTTTTGCCCAGTGCAAGTTTTAGATTCATATCAAGATCCTTTCAATATCTATTATGCGCCATAACAGGCAGTTTTAGATCTTTACCACTAAATTATTAAAGTTTTGATACCGACGATAATAAAATTCTTTGGCACGCTGTTTGATGACCATGACACCCATCGCATCCATATCAAACTCACCCTCCTTGCTCGCCTTTTCGGTGTGTAGGGTGAATGGGTCAAAGGATTGTGCGTCATCGCGAATGTGTAGCTCGAAACTGCCCTCTTCGTCGTAGATCAAGGTCACCTCGATATAACCGGTATCGCCAAAGAAACCTTGGGACATAATCACGCTACAGAGTTCCTCCACCGACATGGTTACAAAGTAGCTTTGTTTGGGGGTTGCCTCCCATCTCTCGCAGAATTCCTCTATCTCGGATATAAGTGGTGCAATTTCCTCGTTTTTGCTGGTAAATGTTCGGGAGAGCACCCGCTCCGTTTCGGTTGTGCGTATCATGCCGCCGTTACTTTTTCTGATGCGATAGAGGTAGAATACAGCTATGGACAGGATTTCGGTCGCAGGGAACAGCCACCAAAAATAGTTAATACCATAAAAAGAGAATATGACGGTGGTGGGGAACAGGAACACAGCGCCACGCAACACCGACAGGATAAGTGAAAAACGTTCCCTTTCACACGCCTGATAGTAGCTCTGCAACATGACCGAAAGACCGGCAAACAACGCACCGACACTGTAGACACGAAGTGCATAGCTCGCGGCGGCTATGTCGTCGGCAGAGGAAAGCCCGAAAACAGCGCAGATAAAGCCGGGGAATATGGCGATAAATCCTACCACCACAAGGCCGATCACATTACCCCAGATCATGCCGAGCTTTAGCGTGTTAAGGCGCGCCTTGTCGTTGCGCTCGCCGTAGTAGGTGCTGTTGAGCGGCTGGGTTGCACGGTTCACTGCATCGTACATATACATGATGAGGAACGAGGTGTTTTGTATTACATCAAATATCGCAACACCCTCATGCCCGGAAATTAGTAAAAGCAGTCGATTTGCGACGATGAGAAAGATAAAGTTGAAAAGGTGATGGACGGTGGAGGTAAGCCCGACGGTGAACTGTTTTATGGTTGGGGCAAGTCGCAGCAACACAGGTTTTAGGCTGAGATTGTGCTGTTTTTTAACCAGTATAAGGATATAAAAAACCATGGTCACGGCATGTCCCAAGACGGTGGCAAGTGCCGCGCCGGTGACACCGGTTCTAAACCCTAATACCAAAACAATGTTGAGAACAATGTCGGTGACATTGCCGATGGTGAATCCGATGCTGACCTCCTTCGCAAAGTCATCGGAACGAAGGTAGTAGTTAAGGATATAGGCGGCGAACATGATAGGTATGCCGCCGAGTATAATCTGAAGATAGTCCTTAGCCGCCTCAAAGACAAGACCGTCCGACGGGATGGAGCCGAGAATTGCTAAAAATTGATTGATAAAGACAAGTCCGAACACCGTCATGAGTATTCCTACGCCAACCACAGCGGTGAACACCTCACGCATCCGCAGTTTTGCCTCCTCCTTTTGTCCTTTAGCCATGAGGTTTGTGTAGGCGATAGAACCGCCGATACCAAAGCTGTGAAGGACAACATTCATGACCATAAAAATCGGCAGTGCTAAACCTATAGCCGCAAGCCCAACGACCCCCATGTCCTGACCGACAACTATAGCATCCGCCATTGCGCATAGCGCAAGCCCAAACGCCGAGACAAGCGCCGGCGCAAGCTGTCGATAAAACATCTTGTTGGTAAAATATCGATTATCCTTAATCAATTGAGTATCCTTTCTGCTTTATATTATTGGTATATAGTCCGATTAAGTTGCGGTTTTAAAGGAGGGTCGCCTTGTACATTAAAATCTTATCTATCGGGCGCATCTGGTTTTTCATGGTGCGTAGTCCCGCGATACCGAGATCCTCCTCACCATTAAATAAAATATACGATTTGTCAATCTTTTCAATAAATATACATTTAGTATAAATTCCAAGTCCCGATATAAGCCCCTTTTGGCGTGTGATACATATGTCAAACATGTCATCGCTGAGCGGATAACCGATTATAAGCGAATAGTCCTCACCGTCCACCGACACTATCAATCCCTGAACGTTATCAATCTCGCTCCATTCGTTTAGGATACAGTTTGCGGCGGCCTCACTCTTAACTCCGGTGGACACCACGGCATCACGTTGCCATGCGTCACTGATCCGCCTCGCCCTGTCGATATTATCGATGTCAATCCACTCACAGGTCAGGACATGCTCCTCTTTAATCCTGTTTAGATAGCGTCTTGTAGCGTGGAACTTCTTGCCGGACTGCTCTATCTGTTGTTTGCGGTCATAAAGATATTCGTCGTCCTCCGGTGTGCGCTCTATTTTAAACTTTCCGGCAAATGTGGTCTGCATAAACTCAACGTCCTGCTCACGTAGGTAGTGAAGCGAGAGGTTTTTCTCCTCGGCGAGAGTTCTGATTAACCGCTCGACCGCCTTTTTTTCTCCGCAGGGAAAATACCAGGAGTTTTCGCCGTAGAGCTGCGTTCTGACCACATAGACATCAGGCTCGGCATACATACTGAGCTTTAGATCGTGTTGCCAGATGTAGCAGGATAAAAAGCTGTGAGCCGAGGTTATATGTCCGTTTTTCAGTCGGATTTGTTCTATCGGTGACAACCGGGAAAGTTCGATAGGGACGGTCTTAAACATCGATTTCCTTTTCAGTGCAAAATTTATGTAGCGTTGGCAGGATTGCGTAGATATCCCCGATAAAACCGTAGTTCGCTATCTCAAAGATCGGCGCGGATTTATCGTTGCCTACCGCTATGACACACTCTGACTCCTTCATGCCGGCAGTAAACTGCATGGCGCCGGATATGCCGAGCGTTATCAAGAGTTTCGGGCGTACGGTACGACCGCTGATGCCTATCTGTCGCTCGACCGGATACCAACCTTTTTCCACTATCGGTCTGGTACATGCCATCTCTGCGCCTATACTGAGCGCAAATTCCTCTATCGATTTGAGGTCGCTTTGTTCTTTAACCCCGAGTCCTACCGCAACCAAAATCTCCGCATCGGTGATGTCCACCGTGCCCTCTTTGGGTGTAGTGGACATGACACGGATTCGATGGTCACGAACTACCCCTCGCATATCAACCTCGGTAATAGTTCCGCTCGGGTCAAGCAACTCCTTTGGCATGGGGAATGTACCCGGCCGCAGTGTACATAGTTGAGGGCGGTGGTTTGGCGTCACAATCTTTGCCATTATGTTGCCGCCGAATGCAGGGCGAATCTGTGATAGCTCGGTGCCATTCCCCATCTCAAGCTCGGTGCAGTCCGCCGTAAGTCCTGTTTTGAAGCGTGCGGCAATTCGCGGAGCAAGTGAGCGTCCGGTGTTTGTGCCGCCTACAAGGACGGCGCTGGGACATAGCTGTTCGATAAAATGGGCAAAGGCATCGGCATAGGCAAGCAGGTTGAAGTGACGCAACTCCTGCTGTTGATAGAGGAAAACCTCATGCGCGCCGTATTTTATCAACATCGGTGCATACTGTGCAATGTTGTGACCGATAAATATTGCATAGACCTTTTGGTTTGAGTGCTTTGCAAGCTCTCTTGCCTTGCCGAGTAGCTCAAAGGTGACCGGATTTATCACCCCGTCACTGTGCTCGACATAGACTGCGATGGCGCTGTATTTTGTTATATCTACGGCATTATTCAACATATGAGTGCCCTCCTTATTATGGTGTAGTGTTTTTAGGATGATGGACTAAACATATTTCTTTATCAGGCGATGTATATCCCCTGCCAGCACGTCCGTATCGCCCTCAAAAATCTGATTTTGAACGCATTTTTCCGGTGCGTAGATACCTTGAACCTGTGTAGGTGAGGCGGCAAGCCCATAGTGAGACTCATCCTTATCGTCAAGATCGTCGAGAGAATAGACGACTATCTCGTCCTCGGCGATCTCAGCCTTTTTGCGCACCCGAGCGATTTTAGGTGGAACAGGCTCCTTTTCGATGGTCAAAAGGCATGGAATATCCATGGATTGAAGTTGTTCGCTCTGCTCTAAATCCAAGAGCACCGTGATATCCTGTGCTACATCGTCCACTCTTTTAACGTTGGAGGCGTGGGGGATACCGAGCATCTCGGCAACCTCCGGCCCGACCTGCGCGGTGTCGCCGTCGGTGGTCTGTTTGCCACAAAGGATGACGCTATAATCGTTTTTTGTAGCCTTAATACAGCCGGAAAGTGCATATGCAGTCGCATATACATCCGCTCCGGCAAATCGGCGGTCAGATAGCAAAAACGCCTTGTTTGCACCCATGCAGAGTGCGTCGACAAGTATGTCTTTTGCATTTGGCGGCCCCATTGAGAGCACGTGCACCTCGCCGCCGTAGCGCTGTTTGAGCTCAAAGGCGGTCTTTAACGCGAAAAGGTCGAACGGGTTGAGCCGTGCCGGCACCTCGCTGCGCTTTAGTCGTCCGGTCGCCTCGTCAATTTCAACATCGGACGAGCCCGGCACCTGTTTTATACATACAAGATAGAGCATATTTTGGTACTCCTTTTCCGGTTACTGTTTACAAATTGCTGACTATGCAGAGCATACCCTACATAGAGAATTCCGCAGATAAACTATATACAAATATTTTCACAACCCTCATACATTACAGATTCAAAGCATCTATCAGCTCGTTCGGTAGCCCCGAGGTGTCATATATTTGATCTGATTGCGAAAGGGATTCTATATAATTCTGATGGTCGTCCGGAATGTATGTCGTGACTTTTTCGGTGATGATATCGACATTTTGTTCATACCATTCCTGTGTGTCCTGCATCGCCTGTTCGGTCGCATTCACCACCATCTGCTGTTCGGTAAAATCTATCCTACTGTCGGTGGATTGAAAAAAATACAAGATATCATAGTGCACCGCAATATCGGCATAGTAGCGGTATTCATATTCCTCTTCAAATCGTGTTGCAGGCACACTCGTTATCTCTATCGGGTTTAAACCCTCCACAGGGCTGTCGGTATCAAAAAGTTGTCGCGAGCTCTGGGCTCTTGATGAGGTGGAAAGTCCTATACTGCCGCCATTAATGTAGGTCAACGCCCGGGGGTCGCTCAACTCCGTTTCGCCATCGCGCAATAAATCCACGACCTCGTCGATATTGTCCTCGTTGAGCAAAAACGGTGCGTTCGCAATCTCATAAAAAGCATCATCCTCTCCGAGTGGCATCAAAGCAAAGTCAACAGAGCCGTTTAGCAGCATTTCCCCAAGCTCCAACTCGTCCCCAATAGAGCCGTCATGATAGACCACCGTCTGTATACGATCGTTTGATAGGTTGGAAAGCTCCAGTGCAAACGCCTCCAAAAACACACCGGCAGGCGAATTTTGCGGATAGGCGGATGCAATCTTCACCACCGTCTGCAACTCGCTTTTTGCCTCGGTCGGAACGTTAGGGATTACAATCGGCTCTCCCTCCTTAGCGCAGGAGGTCATAAAAATCAGAATAATTAATACAAAAATCTTCATAATAAATATTATACCATAGTAAAATCGGTTTGACAACAACATTATTTTGTAATATAATAAAATGTGATTTAAAAGCTCCACTAAGGAAAGGAACAGCATTAATGTACGAAATCTTAGAAAAAATTTCACTCAACCCCACCGTTACAAAGATGACGGTTCATGCACCTGCGGTGTCGAAAAAGGCGCTTGCCGGACAGTTTGTCATTCTGCGTGCAAACGAGGATTCCGAGCGCATACCGCTGACAATAGCGGACTATAACCGTGAAAATGGCACCATCACAATAATATATCAGCTGGTCGGAGGCTCTACCCTCGAGCTAAACAGTCTAAACAAAGGTGATTGCATAAACGACTTTGTCGGCCCTCTCGGTGTAGCAAGTCATATCGACGGTCTTAAAAAGGTCGCGGTGGTCGGCGGCGGTGTCGGCTGTGCGATAGCCTACCCCGTCGCAAAGGCATTGCATGAAAACGGTTGTGAGGTTCACAGCGTTGTCGGATTTAGAGGCAAAGAGCTCGTCATACTGGAAGAGGAGTTTCGCGCCGTATCCGATCGATATGAGATCATGACCGACGACGGCAGTTATGGTGAAAAGGGTCTTGTGACAAACGCACTTGAAAAGCTGATAAACGACGGCAACGAATACGATGAGGTCATCGCGATAGGTCCACTTATCATGATGAAATTCGTATGTCTTTTGACCAAAAAATATAACATTAAAACCATGGTGTCCATGAATCCCGTCATGGTGGACGGCACCGGTATGTGTGGCGGTTGCAGATTGACGGTCGGCGGTGAGACAAAGTTTGCCTGCGTAGACGGTCCTGACTTTGACGGTCATCTTGTCGATTTTGATGAGGCATTGCAACGCGGCAACCTCTATAAGACGACCGAGAAACACCACTTTGAGTCGGAATGTAATCTTATGAATAAAGAATAACAGGAAAGGAAGATAACTACAGATGGCAAAGCGCAACATGAGCGAAAAAAAGTCACCGATGCCAAACCAAGATCCCATGATAAGGAACGGCAACTTTGAGGAGGTGGCACTCGGATACAGCCTTGAGACGGCAATGGAAGAGGCGGCAAGATGCCTAAGATGTCCGAAAAAATTCTGCGTAGAGGGATGTCCGGTCGGCATTGATATCCCGGGATTTATCGGCGAATTGTCGGACGGGAATCTTGAAAAATCGTTTGAAGTTCTATCATCGGCAAGTGCCCTGCCTGCCGTGTGCGGTCGTGTATGTCCGCAGGAGACACAGTGTGAACAGCTGTGTATCAGAGGGAAAAAGGGAGAACCGGTCGCTATAGGTCGTTTAGAGCGATTTGTGGCGGACTACCAACGTGAAAACAGCTCAAGCCAGCCCCAAAAGCCGGAATGTAACGGTCGCAAGGTCGCCGTTATCGGCGCCGGCCCGAGCGGTCTCACCGCGGCAGGAGAGCTCGCTAAATATGGTTATGCGGTGACAGTTTTTGAGGCGTTGCACCTTGCCGGCGGTGTACTTATGTATGGCATACCGGAGTTTCGACTCCCCAAAGATATAGTACAAAAGGAGATTGATGGCCTGCGTGCAATGGGCGTGAAGATAGAGACCAATATTGTCATCGGCAAGACCTACACCATCGACGACCTTATGGAAGAGATGGGGTTTGAGGCAATCTATATCGCATCCGGAGCCGGTCTGCCTAACTTTATGAAGATACCGGGCGAGAGCCTCAAAGGTGTCTACAGTGCAAACGAGTATCTGACCCGTGTCAATCTGATGAAAGCCTACCTGCCGGGTAGCAAGACCCCGATTTTGAAGAGCCGTTCGGTAGCGGTTGTCGGCGGCGGTAATGTCGCTATGGACGCCGCAAGGAGCGCTAAGCGCATGGGTGCCGAGACGGTCTACATTGTATATCGCCGTGGTATGCAGGAACTCCCTGCAAGAGCGGAGGAGGTGGAGCACGCCGAGGAGGAGGGCATCATCTTTAAAACACTCTGCAACCCCACCGCAATTCTCGGGGACGAGGAGGGTTTTGTCCGCGCAATGACCTGTGTAGAGATGGAGCTCGGTGAACCGGACGACAGCGGACGTCGTCGCCCTGTCGTTAAGAAGGACAGTGAGTTTGAAATCGCGGTAGATTCGGTTATTATGTCGATAGGAACCAGCCCAAATCCGCTTATTCACCGCACTACACCGGGACTTGATACCAACCGTTGGGGTTGTATTGTCACCGATGGTGCAAACGGATTAACCAGCCGAGAGGGAGTCTATGCCGGCGGCGATGCCGTAACCGGCGCGGCAACCGTAATCCTCGCAATGGGTGCCGGCAAGGATAGCGCAAAGGCGATGCATGAATACCTTGTAAATAAGTAGTTATACGAGAACATATGCAAAAGCTCAAAAAAACCACCATAACAAAACGGTGGCTAAAAGGTAGTTTGTTAATTACAGCGATCAGTCTTATGCTCGCCACCTTTTTGCTGTCGTTTTTTATTGTCGGCAACTACTATGACGGCGCAAGACAGGCGATACTCTCACGGCTTGAAAACATCTCAGGACAACTTTTTGTGGCGAGTAGTGTCAGCCCGACCGAACGTGCCTCCACCCTTAATTTGATGGTGGAAGAGTTTACGGAAAGCAGCAAATTTGAGTTTATGTTGATAGGGCAAAACGGCAATATTGTGTCCAGTACCGGTTCCGGCACGGGGTATAGCGGTATCACATCGGACTACGAAATTGCCATGATCAGCGATGCAGGTTATGGCGAATATATCGGGGATTCCACTCAGGGCGAGCCGATAATGTCGATATCTATTCCGGTGCCGTACGCCACCGCCAACATAGTAGCCATAAGAATGGTCACCTCACTCAACGGTCTACAGATGGCAATCATAAACAGCATTGCCGTGATTTTTTCGGTCGCACTTATTATCTTCTTTTTCTCCATCCTAAGCGGGCTGATTTTTGTAAGAAGTATCGTTCGACCTCTCTCCCACATGGAGCGCATTGCCACCAGAATTGCGGACGGCGACTTTAATGTCCGTGTGGAAAAACGCACCAACGACGAGATAGGCATGCTCTGTGATACCATCAATGACATGGCCGGAAGTCTATCGGAGTCGGAACGGATGAAAAACGACTTCATCTCCTCCATCTCACACGAACTCAGGACACCTCTCACCTCAATAAAAGGATGGGCGGAGACTCTTGGAACCATCGGCGGTGATGCACAGAGCACAAAAAAGGCTATGCAGGTCATCGGTGGGGAGGCAAACCGCCTGACCGAGATGGTGGAAGAGCTGTTAGACTTTTCCCGTATGCAGAACAGTGGGCTTAAACTAACCGTCGAGCGAATTGACCTTATCGCCGAGCTTGCCGATGCGGTGCGTATGGTGCACGGCAGAGCGGTGAACGAGGAGGTGGAGATCCTCTTTGACGAACCGGAGGTAGCGGCGGTAATAACGGCGGATAAGAACCGTATGCGACAGGTTTTTTTAAATATTCTTGACAACGCGGTCAAATACTCCCCTCAAGGGGGTAAAGTTCATGTCTCGCTCATCGATGAGCGCAACGAGATAACGGTGAGGATTCGAGACGAGGGCGATGGAATCTCGCCGGAGGAACTCCCCCACATAAAAGAGAAATTCTATAAGGCGAGCGGCGCGAAAAAGGGTAGCGGAATCGGCCTCGCGGTGGTGGACGAGATAATAAAAGCGCACGGCGCCGAGATGAGCTTTTCTGCGGGTCACGGCAAGGGATTGATGGTCAAGATAGTCATGAAAAAATAGTGATTAAGCCTACCGAACATCTAATTGTCCGGTAGGCTTAGCGTACCCAAAAATCTGCATTTTAAATACTCACTTCGTCATATTTCACAATAGTCATTATCTCGATTTTGTGCAATATTTTTTAGGGTAAACCATTTTTGACACTCTGAAGAATTTATTTTTTTATAAGCCTGTGTTTTTTGGGGTAAAAAATTTTTCAAAACCCTTGACAACTGACAGTTAATAGTATATTATATAACTATATCATTATATAATTATATAGTTATCAGAAAGGTATTTATATGAGCGAACTATGTTGTAAAACACCCGAAAAGGTAATAGAGTTAATTGCCGACGATGAGGTTACGGAAAATCTATCCTTTTTCTTTAAAACTTTCAGCGAGCCCATTCGTATTAAAATCCTGCTCGCTATGCTCCATAATGAAATATGCGTAAAAGATTTGGCTATTTTACTTGAAGTTTCACAACCGAGGGTCTCAAATCAGCTGAAATTATTAAAGTTAAACAACATCGTAAAAATCAGAAAAGATAAAAACAACATCTTTTACAGCTTGGACGATGAACATATTCATGATATTTTAAATATCGGCATTGATCACCTAAATCATAAATAGGAGGAAGTATGGAGTATCTACATAATCTATGGGAGCTTTTTGTCGATATGTCGTTTTATATCGTTATCGGCTTGCTCTTCACCGGAATATTACACGCATTTGTAAATAAAGATGCTATCTTAAAGCATATCGGGAAAAAATCCACCGCCTCGGTGGTGAAGGCCTCCGTGCTCGGTGTACCGCTGCCCCTCTGCTCCTGCGGCGTTGTTCCCACTGCAATGTATTTGGGGAAAAGCGGAGCGTCTAAAGGAGCGGTCGTCAGTTTTTTAACCTCGACTCCACAAACAGGTGTGGACAGCATTATTGCAACCTACGGGCTTATGGGGCCTTTGTTTGCCGTGTATAGAGCCATAGCCGCATTTATTTCGGGTATTGTGTCGGGTATTGTCACAAATGTTCTTTGCAAAAACGACGACACCGATTATTCAAACTCAAAAACAAGCTGCGGTTGTTGTTCCGGTGAGCAAGAAAGTGAGCCTGTAGATCCTACCGGTTGCTGCTCTCGAGAACAGGAGGTCGAAGTTAAACCCACACTAATATCGAAGATAAAAAGTATTTTCACCTATGCGTTCGGTGAGTTTTTAGACGAAATAGCGGGGCATTTTGTGGTAGGTTTACTAATTGCCGCACTCATCAGCACCTTTGTGCCGGAAGAGTGGCTTTCGAGCTTTTCAAACCCACTTTTAAGTATGCTGGTCATGCTCGTCATTGGAATACCTATGTACATCTGCTCAACCGCCTCAATACCCATTGCACTTTCGCTCATGATGAAAGGCATTTCGCCGGGTGCCGCATTTGTTTTCTTGTTCGCAGGACCTGTTACAAATATCGCATCCTTGGCTATACTGGGAAAAACTTTAGGAAAAAAAGTTCTTGCAATATATTTAGCCTGCGCCGGCGTGTGCTCAATACTTTTTGGTTTTGCTTTAGACTTTATTATTGATTTTACCGGATACAGCGGAATTACAAACATTATCGACAGTTCCCACGAACACGAGATCCCCTTATATATGATTGTGGTGGCGGTAATATTCGGCGCCTTGGTTTTGAAAAGTTTGATAAAAAAATTCATACCTAAAAAACAAGAAACAACCTGTAGCTGTCATTCGCAAAATTAAACTGTTCAAAAATACAGTCATTCAACATGAATAACGATACAAGATTGCCGAGCAGAGACGTTGTCTACCTGTGTCTGCGTCCACCCATTGACCTGATGGGCAAGTTTTCGGGTCTAAAGGATTACAGATCGTCCCTTGTCACCTTGCGTATCCATCGTCCACTGAGCACACGTGGCAACGTACAGCAGATCTTAAAGACAGAATCCATACGCATTGCAAGGTATATAAAAACAGGAGGAAATCTTAAAACAAACGCGGTCAACAAACCGAGCGGTATTGCAATTAGCCACATACCGCCACCATCAACAGCAAGACCGAATTTCGTATCACCGCCGCCGCGCAGTATTCCTATGATATTTAATATGTCCACCGCATAGATAGGTGCCATCAGGCCGAGTACGAATATCATCTGCGTTGCTATATTATGCGCCTCATCGGTGACGTTAAAAAGATGCGGTACGAACGAGCCGAACGACAATACCAACAGCCCACCAAACATACCGAGAAAAAGCACTATTACAGTCAGGGTGTTTGCGATATTTTGCGACTGAAGTCTTGTGTCCCCTCTGCCGATACTCTTACCGCAGACAACACACGCCGCACTTGCCGTACCGAACGTCGCAACACTCATCAGCTGAAAGACAATGTTATTTATGCTATTTGCCGCCACAAAATGAGAGCCGACCTGTCCGATAATCATGGCGGTGGCGGTGGAGCCAACACTCCAAAGCAACTCATTTCCTACGACCGGCATACTGAACTTGATATAATCCGGCAGGAGAGAGCGGTTAAATTTCAAAAAATGGTGCAGGCGCATCCGCAGTCTGTTTTCATATTTATACATATAAATGATGACCATGGTCAGCTCGCTGATACGTGCAAGGATAGTGCCGATTGCCGCGCCGCGTACACCAAGCTCGGGAGCACCGAACTCACCGAAGATAAACATATAGTTAAAGAAAACATTGACAAAAAAGGATATGCCGTAGATAACCGCCGAGGCTCGAACCAACTCTACCGCACGCAGACAGGTTAAAAAACAGCTTGCCATGCTGTAGAACACGTAGGATATGCTAAGCGTCTGCATGTACTCGGCACCGGCTTTTATTACATCCTCCTCCGAGGAATACAGGGTCATTATCTGCTCGGCAAAGAAAAAACAGGTGAGTGCGAACAGTGCGGAACATACCAAAAGGACCCTCATGGTGAGCGAAATGACCTGCCTTATAATATCAACATTGCCCTTACCCCAGTATTGAGATATCAAGACTGTGCCACCGCCGGCAAAGCCAAAGCCGAGGATCATTAGAATAAAAAAGGGCTGACCTCCGAGGCTCGCCGCGGCAAGTGCCACGTCGCCGAGCTGACCGAGCATAAAATTATCCATCAGTGTGACCGAAAGTCCGATGACATTCTGCACCGCAACCGGTATTGCAAGAGAGAAAAGGCTGATAAAAAACAGCTTGTCGGTAACAAAGTGTTTTTGTATAAACTTATTGTTGAGAAGTGATTTCTTTATCATGAATTTGTATTCCTATTATCTGTTGAAAAACTATCTGTTTTATGTTAAAATATATTCTATCGACATATGTGAGAAATAAATATGAAGTTAAAAAATATAATCTTTGACCTCGGCGGAGTAGTTGTGAACTACAACCCGAAAGAATATCTTTTAGAGCGATTTGCCGACAAGGATATCGAGGAGTTTTTATACAACGCCTTTTTCGCCAGTGAAGAATGGGCAATGTTGGACCGCGGCACAATTGAGCAGGAAAAGGCAAACCGCATCTTTATGCAACGTGCAAAAAACGCTCGTCTTACCTTTGAGATGCAGGCACTTATCGACGATTGGTACTCACTTTTGCGCCCTAAAAAGGATGTCTGCGCACTTATCTTGGAACTTAAACAGTTTGGTTATGACATTTATTTTTTATCCAACATCTCGAGCAGTGCCCTTGAATTTTTGCACACCAAAACGACGGTCATGCGTCTTTTTTCCGGTGGGATAGCCTCCTGTGATGTGCGAATTTCCAAGCCGGAGCCGGAGATTTTTCGCCGCATCCTAATCGAGAACTCGCTCGAGATCGAACAGACCGCATTTGTGGATGACACCCCCAAAAATGTCGAGACGGCGCACCGTATGGGTCTGCATAGCTTTTTGTACACCACCACCGAACACCTCAAAGAGAGCCTTTATAAAGAGGGCATTCAGCTATTTTTGGGGAGATAAGTGGCTATACCCACCGGATTTGATTATAATACCTTATGTATTCCGATTGATGACAACGAAGTTTTGGGCAAAACAGCCCTTCAGCATTAGTCTTTAGCCTAAAATACCCTGCGCAAAATAGAATACCTCTCGATCGCCATCTCACACTCAAAGCTGAATTTTTGCATTGCGTGCGGGGTGGCGCTTATCTCGTTCATCTGCTCATCACATAGTCCAATCGGTGCAATATCGATACTTTCCCCGTTAGGACAGAGCAGGTTTAGCCGTTCTCCTGCCATAAACTTGCCACGCTGGGTGCAGTACACCCTGCCGTTTTCACAGTATTCCACGACGGCGAGCGGTTCACCGCCCTTTATATATCCGCCGGAATTAATCGCCTGCTGTGCTCCCTCGATGCCGAGATAAAATCCGGTGCCGTAGGGTCGGTGACTGGTGCGGTGCAGTTCCTCTATGACATCCCTACCACAGTTATAGGGTGATATTTTCAGTCGGTCGGTCGCCTTTCGATATGCCGACACTGTGCTTGCCACGTAGTAAAAGGACTTACTGCGCCCCTCTATCTTAAAGCTGTCGACACCGGCGTCCCTTAGTCGGTCGAGATGCTGTGCCATACACAGATCCTCGGCGTTCAAAATATAACTGCCACCCTCATCCTCCGTGATGGGCAGTGTAATTCCGTCATCGTTTAACAGCTGATAGCTGTGTCGGCAGGGTTGATAACACGCTCCCTTGTTCGCATCCCGTCCGGCGAGATAGGAGGACAAAAGGCACCGCCCGGAAAAGGACATGCACATGGCGCCGTGCACAAAACACTCCAGCGAGAGATCACTGTGTACACGCTCTCTTATCATCTTTATCTGGTCGAGCGTCAGCTCTCGTGCGAGCACCACACGGGTCGCACCCATCTCGTATGCGGCCATTGCGGCGAGCTCGTTTGTAATTCCGACCTGGGTGGAGAGGTGCAGCTCAACATCGGGAGCAAGCTTTCTGCAGAGTGCCATAATTCCGATATCTGCGACGATAAAGGCATCCACGCCGGCATCCTTTGCCATCTCAATTATTGCCGGAAGCTCCGCCGTTTCGTCCGGTGTTGGGGTGGTGTTGAGGGTGTAATAAAACCTCTTATTCTTCTCGTGCGCAATACGGGTGGAGGCAAAAAGTTCCTCCGATGAGAAGTTTGCACCGCCGCGTCTCATACTGAACGATTGACCGCCGGCATACACCGCGTCGGCACCGTATGCGAGAGCAAATTCAAGACAGGTTGTGTCAGCTACCGGCGCGAGCACTTCCGGTAGGATTAATTCTTTACTCATCGATTGTCGCATTGACCCTCTGGGCAGCCGCATCGTTTGCACTGTGCTCGTCCGCCGTCTCGGCATAGTAGTAGGTGCCGGCGAGGTCGGTCACAAAGAAGTAGTAGGGGCTGTCTTCGGTCGGGTAAAGTGTGTTCATTATAGCGTCGTCGCCGGGGTTGCAGATAGGACCTGCCGGCAGACCCACAAGGTCGTAGGTATTATAGGAGTTGTAGAGCGTCTCATACTCCTGCCCCGGTTGGAACAGTGCCCATCCGGCATCGCTGTCCCCACCTCCTAAATAATAGGCTACCGTGTCGTATAGGTAGTTGTTATCCCCCGCACGGTTGACATATCCGCTGACATTACACTGCAATCTCGGCTCTATGGTGTCCGGTGCAAGACGGTTGTGAAGCACCGCGGCAACGTCCGCTTGATGCTCAATCGGACCTGCCTCACGCTGAACGATTGAGGTGAGGGTAATGATCTCATACACGCTCATGCCAAGTTCGTCGGCGCGAGCTTTCATCTCGTCGGTAAAGATAAGATCGAACTGTGCATAAATCTTCTCCACCATCTCATAGACGGTGCTGTCGGCAAAGAAGAAGTAGGTCTCAGGGTAGAGGAAACCCTCCGACTTCATAAAGCGGTTAGGCACATCCGGTATCTCGTTCCAAAAGTCAAACTGGGAGAAGTCGCCGTTGTTCGCAACATCCAAAAACTCCTCGACGGTGCAAAGACCGGCCTCCTGCATAAGTTCGCCGAAACGCAGTGACGAAATACCCTCCGGGAAGGTGACCGAGACCTGTTCGCGTTCCATATTCGGGGTCTGTAAAGCGAGAATCAGCTCGTCATAGCTCATGCCGTCGTTAAGATCAAATTTGCCGTACTGAAACTGATCGGAACCACCCATTATGGATGTATACTGCTCGAAGATAAAGGCAGATCCAATTATCCCGGCCTCCTCTAACATGTTGGCTATAGCGGACGGGGATGTACCCTGTTCCACCACAAACTCAACCTCTTCTCCGGTAGAGTCGGCGCCCTGTACCTCGTTTTGAAATGTAATGTAGGCATATACTCCTCCGCCCACCAAAACTAAAAGGATAACGAATACCACAAGGCAACCGCATCCGAGTGTCTTTCTATTGCTCATACTAAATAAAACCCTTTCTTAATCAAACATCATATTCATATATATTTTATCGAAATCTATTTCCGGCGAGAGTGCGCAGACCATGCCGTAGGAGTATCGAACTTCACCCGATTTGAAGGGTGGCACCGAGGTGTTACACCCTATGTGCACTGTGGCGGTGTCGACCTCCTCTATCTCGGCTACCCCACCTATAAGCCCCGGGATTGAGTATACATCACTTGCGAATATCTCACGGACAATTAACCTACTCTCGTCCTTGCAGTAGATACAGTATGCACCGTTTGTGGTGGCGATGACCGCATTTTTGCACTGCCAGTGGTCGGCGAGCGCCTCATAGACGGTGGCGGAAAAGGTGAGGTTAAAGCCGCCGGCATATCGAGCACGAAGCGATGCGAACCGTTCCGAGCTGAAAGGGCTAAACTCCACCTCACAGGCATTTGAGGAGAGCGCGGCGACCTCGGCACTTTCAAATAGAAATGTGGGTGAAAAACCGTTTTCTGACACAATCGAGGACAACCTGTCCTCGGTTGGAATAGACTTACACACAAGAAAGGAAACGCCACGTGTATAAAGTGCTTTTTTGGAGTAGGATAACAACTCACTAAGCACCTCGCCCTCATATTCCGGATGGGTCGCGAGCGAGAATAAAAAAGCGCCCTGTGCACCCTGCGCCGAGACGGAGAAAAAGCAGGCTATCGCCGCAATCCTACCCTCATCCTCGCACACAAAGGTGTTGTTCGGTGTCGAAAGTCGATCGAATATGAGCGGGGTATTGATGCTACTTTTTGCGCTGAGCAGTATCTCATGGATGTCGACAGACTCCGAGTGCTCTGCGGTGCGGAAGTTCATACTTATGCCCATTCCTTTCTATATCAGTTTTAGTACAAAATTCAAAATCTCGTCCGCAATATCTTCACGTGGACGAATGTCACCGTCCTGTTCACAGTCAATCTCCTGCCAACCGAGGCGATGTGCAAGCGATCTTGCAACTGTCAATGCAGAATACTGGTGTTCCTTGTTCTTTTCATGTATATCCCGATCACCGGAGCTCTCATAGCGTTTATCCATCAGCCGTGAGCTGAGCTCGACCGAAAGGGATAGATAGAGGACCATGTCCGGTTTTGGTATCCCGATTTTATTATACTCAAAATCAAACAGCCAGTCAACAAAAATATCGTGTTTTTCCTGTGGCAGTTTTGTGCACTGATGTATCGCATTGGCGGTGGTGTATCTATCACATATTACGATACCACCCTCATCATAGAAATTTTTAAAGTCCGACATGTATCGACAATAGCGGTCGACCGAGAAAAAGGAGGACGCGGCGTAGGCGTTTATCTCGTTTGCATCCTGTGAGAGCTCCCCCGAAAGGTACATCCTCACCGGTCCGCTGGATAGACTGTCATAGTCGGGGAAAGAGATGCTCCTTGCCCTATGTCCGCGCCGTAGCAGTTCCTGCAAGAGTAGCTCTGTCTGGGTCGCCTTGCCACAGCCGTCAAGCCCGTCGATAACAAATAGTTTTCCCATATTTTGTCCATTTCCATTTAATGTTTTTCGGGTTCGTCACATGGTGACAAAGTTTAAACGCATTCCGTGTAAAAGGAATAAAACTCACAGCCTTTCCATCGGCGCGTAGTTTGCCATCGTCTTTTTGACGCCGACCTTATCGAACTCAATCTCAACAATGCAATCGCCGGAAAGGGGTGTAACCGTCTTGACAACTCCCTCGCCGAACACACTGTGCTTGACACGGTCGCCGACGTTGTAGACGCTCGGCTCACTTTTCTCCTTTTTGGGTGACACCATCTTGGAAACAGGCTGTTTCAAGCCGCCATTTCCCGAGAATGTTTTGTTGTATGAACCACCGCCATAACCAAAGGATGAGCCGTTCGGACTTTTAGCCGATGCATAGAGCCCCACCCTCTCCTCAAAACGTGCCGCACCATCGAGGTTGGGCGGTTCACTGAACAGTTCGACCGGTATCTCACCGATAAAACGAGAGGGGCGGTTATATTTAGTCTGCCCAAAAAAGAAGCGTTTTGAGGCGACCGAGATAAAAAGACGTTTTTTCGCTCGTGTCAAGGCGACATAACACAGCCGTCGCTCCTCCTCTAAATCCTCCGAGCTGTTTCGCGATGCCTCCATCGGGAAGATGCCGTCCTCAAGACCGACCAAAAACACATTTTCAAATTCAAGACCTTTGGCGGCGTGTACCGTCATCAGCACCATATAGTCGGCATTTTCGTCATAGTTGTCAAGATCGGTAAAAAGCGCAACCTCCTCCAAAAAGCCGAGCAGGGTCGCCTCGTCGTGTTTTTCCTCATACTCCGCTATCATGGAGACGAGCTGGGTGAGATACTCTATGTCGGTCTCACCCTCCTCCTTATTGTTTTTACACATGGTCATATAGCCGCTGTCCTCAATGACGGCGGAGCAGACCTCGGAGGGTTTGAGATCTGTGATTAGTGCTTCTAACCTGCGGTACATATTATAAAAGGACGCAAGCTTTGCCGACGGTCGCACCAGTGCCGGATAATCCTCGGCGTTCGCTATGACCTCAAGGCAGTTCATGTCATATGATGCGGCTATGTCGGAGATACGCTCGGCGGTGGTTGCACCTATCCCCCTCGCCGGAACGTTAAGAATACGCATAAGGCGCAGGTTGTCGTTCGGGTTGGTGAGCACAGCAAGATAGGATAGGATGTCCTTGATGACCTTGCGATCAAAGAATTTAAGACCGCCGACCACCTTATAGGGTATACCGCTCCTTGCGCAGTGTGCCTCTATAGGTCCGGACTGGGAGTTCATGCGATAGAGCACGGCGCATTCCGACAATTTTGTGCCGGCGTCCAACAGTCCTTTGAGCGTTCGAGCGACGTTGTCCGCCTCATTGTATTCATCGTCGGCACAGTAAAAATTGAGTTTTTCTCCCTCACCCGCCTCGGTATACAGTTCCTTGCCCTTTCGAGCGGTGTTATTCTCGATAACGCTGTTGGCGGCATTTAGGATATTTGCGCTGCTGCGGTAGTTTTGCTCTAACTTGATCACAAGTGCGTCGGGGTAGTACTTTTCAAAACCGAGAATGTTCTCGATGGTCGCACCACGAAAACGGTAGATACTCTGGTCGTCGTCACCCACCACGCAGAGGTTGTTGTGATTGCCGGTCAGCAGTGACACCAGCTCAAACTGTGCGATGCTGGTATCCTGAAACTCGTCCACCATTATGTACTCAAAGCGGTTGTGGCAGTAGTCCCTCGCCTCGTCATGCTGTTGCAACAGCCGAACGGTAAAGTAGATAAGGTCATCAAAGTCAAACGCACCCGCGGCTTTGAGTTCCTTTTGGTAGGCACTGTATATTTTATGGGTCAATGAATCGGCGGTATCAGCGATGTCGGCAGGGGATAGAAGGCTGTCCTTAAAACGGCTGATCTTGGATATGCACGCCTTGTAGGGCAGGAAGTCCTTGTCGATGTCGTTGAGTTTATAGATGTTTTTTATCACCCGAAGTTGGTCATCGCTGTCGTATATGGTGAAGTTTTTAGGGTAGCCGAGCAGCTCCCCAAACCTGCGCAACAAGAAAACACAGGTGGAGTGAAAGGTCGCGGCAAACACATCACCGCCAAACTCCCCAAGTTGGCTCGAAAGGCGAGCCTTGAGCTCCCCCGCCGCCTTGTTGGTAAAGGTAATCGCCAATATTTTATATGGGCGCACCCCCTTGACGTCGATTATGTTGGCTATGCGTTCCACCAAAACGGTGGTTTTTCCGCTACCGGCACCGGCAATAATAAGCAAAGGCCCGTCGGTATGCTCCACAGCCTCGCGTTGTTTTTGATTTAAGTTTCTCAAATTCACCCTACTATTTCATTCTATTCTAAGACATTATACCATAAATCGTGCATTTGCGCAATTAGATTTTAAAAGATAAAAAGAAAAGCCGTTTTTGTCACATCTCACAAAAATCACTCTTTCGTTTGTGCATATTTACTAAAAGCGATTTGTAAAAATTCGAAAGTTCGGCTTTATTCTTTGTTGACATTGACGAAAAACTGGTGTATAATGTAACCATAGACAAAAGAGTCTATACTAAGATACATATATAAAGCTAAAAAAGCGAAAGACGCTTTTGACATATCGATTAGAGAAGGAGAAGAAGAGATGGAAGAGAAGAAGATGTTTGATAATGGCGTAAATGTTAGCAACGTAAGTATGAGCGAGTTTTCTGAGGTAATAGCAAGCTGTAAGGGTGACGTTTTTATGGTAACACCGGAGGGCGACCGCCTGAACCTCAAGAGCAAATTGTGCCAGCTGATTGGTTTCACCAGCCTAATTCAGGGCGGCGTTGTCTCCAACGCAAAGTTGGAGTGCTCCGACGTCGAGGACGAGGGCAAGCTGATGCGATTTAACCTGTTCGGCGAGAAGTAGTTGACAAAACCCAATAATCAACAAAAGATAAAAGAGCGGCAGAGATGTCCGCTCTTTTATTATGCACAAAACTATTGCTTTTTGTCATTCTTTTTATTATAATGATGATGGATAGTTATATATTATAGGAAGACATTTTAATGAGCATTGCGGATAGAATTTTTATCGACAACGTCAAGGATATTATCAATAACGGCGTTTGGGACACCGACTGTGAGGTTCGTCCACGTTGGGCGGACGGCACACCGGCACATACCGTCAAGCTGTTCGGGCTTGTCAACCGTTACGACCTTAGTGTCGAGTTCCCGCTGCTCACCCTGCGGCGCATGTTCTACAAAAACGCCATCGATGAAATTCTTTGGATATGGCAGAAAAAGTCCAACAACATAAAGGACCTTAAGAGCCACATCTGGGACAGCTGGGCGGATGAAAACGGATCCATTGGAAAGGCTTACGGCTATCAGCTCGGGGTTAAACATCGCTATGCCGAGGGAGAGTTTGATCAGGTCGACCGCCTGCTTTTTGACCTTAAAAATAATCCGGCGAGTCGACGAATGATGACCAACATCTATGTCCACGCCGACCTTGCCGAGATGGGGCTTTATCCCTGTGCCTACAGCCTAACGCTCAACCTTTCCGGAAATCGACTTAACGGGATACTCAATCAACGCTCACAGGACATGCTCACCGCCAACAACTGGAACGTATTGCAGTACGCCGTCCTGCTCCACATGTTCGCGAGGGCGAGCGGATTTGAGCCGGGCGAGCTGTTGCATGTCATCGCCGACGCGCATATCTACGACCGACATGTCCCGATAATAAAGCGCCTGATTGAAAACCCCTCTTTTGACGCCCCCGCCTTTGCTATAAATAAAGAAGTGAAGGATTTTTATGACTTTAAGATCGAGGATTTCTCTTTCGAGGGTTATGAGTTTGGCGAGTTTTCCGAAAAAATCGAGGTGGCGATATGATAGCTATTGTTGCGGTGGACGACCGCTTTGGGATAGGGCTTGAAAACAACCTGCTCTTTCGGTGCAAGGAGGATCAGCAGTTTTTCCGCGATACAACCCTCAATAAAACGGTGATTATGGGGCGCAAAACCTACCTGTCACTGCCCCCGTCTCGTCGACCGCTCCCACAGCGTAATAATATCGTCATGACCACCGATGTCAACTTCGCCGAGGAGGGTGTCATCACCTGCAACAGTATAGACGAGCTCAAAGAGATGACGGCAAAATACCCAAAAGAGGAGGTTTTTGTCATCGGTGGCGAGCAGATATATAGTGCCCTGTTGCCACTGTGTCACAAACTGTACGTCACGAGATTTAACGATATAAAACCTGCCGACACCTTTTTCCCTAATCTTGATGAGATGAGCGATTGGCGTATAACCTTTAAATCTTCGACATATATCCACGAGGGAATAGAGTATAATTTTTTCACATACGAGAAGAACCTCTGAAAGGAACAACAGCCCATGAGAAACGCTAAAATATCAGACGATTACGCGCCCTATCTCTTCCATCAGGGGACAAATTTTAACGCATATGACTACCTCGGCTCTCATATTGAGGGCGATGGGGTGGTCTTTCGCGTCTGGGCACCGCGTGCAAAGGCGATATCGGTCATAGGGGATTTCAACCACTGGAGCTTTGCCGAAAACCCTATGAAGCGCATTACCGAGGCAGGCATTTGGGAGTGCTTTGTTAAGGGCGTGACCGAGTTCGCGGCATACAAATACGCGATAATAGGAGCGGATGACCGCCGTGTCGATAAGGCAGACCCCTACGCCGTGCATTGCGAGACAAGACCGAAAACCGCCTCGAAGGTTTTTAACCTTGAGGACTGTTACAGCTGGGGCGATGGGAAATGGATGAAAAATCGCGCTAAAACCAGTGTTTATAAATCCCCCATCAATATCTATGAGCTCAACGCCGCCTCCTGGAAAAAGCATTGGGACGGCAACTTTTACAGCTATGACGACCTTGCCGACCATCTTATCGGTTACATAAAAGAGATGAACTATACCCATGTTGAGTTTATGCCGCTTACCGAGTTCCCTTTTGATATGTCGTGGGGGTATCAGGTCAGTGGATACTTCGCCGCCAACTCTCGTTTTGGCACGCCGGACGAGCTGATGCGATTGATAGACCGTCTCCATCGTGCCGACATCGGCGTTATAATGGACTGGGTGCCGGCACATTTCCCGAAAGATGAGTTCGCACTTTCCCGTTTTGACGGCAGTTTTTGTTATGAGTACGATGACCACACCAAGCGCGAGAATCCGGACTGGGGCACCCATCAGTTTGACTACGGCAAGACCGAGGTGGAGAGTTTTCTCGTCTCGGCGGCGAACTTTTGGTTTGACCGATATCATATAGACGGTCTGCGTGTCGACGCGGTCGCCGCAATGCTCTATCTCGACTACTCCCGAGAGCAGGGCGGTTGGAATCCGAACGGCTACGGCGGCAACGCCAACCTTGAGGCGGTCGCGCTGTTCCGCAAGCTCAACGCACATCTGTTCGGCGCGTTCCCCGGAATTATGATGATAGCGGAGGAGTCGACCAGCTGGCCGGGCGTTACCCATCCGGTGCATGACGGTGGTCTCGGCTTTAACTTCAAGTGGAACATGGGTTGGATGAACGACAGCCTGCGCTACTTCGAGACCCCGACCATCTACCGCAAATACCATCACGACCTTATCACCAATACATACCTGTACGCATTCAGTGAGAACTATATCCTGCCCATCTCACACGATGAGGTAGTGCACGGCAAAGGCTCACTCATCAATAAGATGCCGGGTGACTACTGGCAAAAATTTGCAAATCTGCGGCTGTTTTTATGCTATATGATAACCTACCCGGGAAAAAAATTGCTGTTTATGGGCAGTGAGTTCGGGCAGTTTAATGAATGGAACTACGCCGACCAGCTGGAATGGGGACATCTTTCTCACGAGTCCCACCGACAGACAAGCGACTTCTGCAAAGAGCTGAACAACCTCTACCGCACCCTGCCGGAGCTGCATGAGAACGACGGAGTTTATGGCTTTAAATGGCTTAACTACGAGGATGGAGATAACCAGATACTGACCTATATCCGCACCGATGGTTTCGAGGAGGAGATTCTTGTTCTTCTCAACATGTCGCCGACGGTACACCATGGATATATAATGTCGGTGCCAAAGGCAGGCAGTTATGTCGAGATTTTCAACTCCGATGATGCTCGATATATGGGCAGTGGTGTCCACAACACGGTGCAAAAAAGCTATCGTTATGAACAACACGGCTTTAAAAGCGCAATTTCGGTGACGGTGCCCCCGCTCGCGTGTGTGATGTTTAAACGTAGGACGAGGAAAAAGGCGTAGGGCGAATTCCATATCCGCCCGTCCAGTGGGTTTGTCGGGAACATACGGACGAATATAGATTTCGCCCCTACATCCCGACCGAATGTTTTTTTCATTAAAAGGAA